>NZ_JARPLC010000011.1:39686-68259 GCF_032350395.1 Limnospira sp. PMC 289.06 | reverse complement strand
ACTATTCATCCCCTCCCTGCAAGCGAGGAAGGGGAATTCCGCAACATTTTGTTAAATATCGGAAAGTTCGCAGTTTTTTACCATAAAAATAATCCCGTTGATTATTCCCATTAGTAAATATTCAGTAATTCGGGGCGGCGATTATTTACACCAGCCACATAAATCCTTAGTTAATGGGGGTTTACAACTTATTTTACACTGCTCAATATTAGGGATAAACCGGAAACAAAAAAGCGGTCGGTTGCCAGTAGTCAGAAGCTACGGACAACAGACGACAAACAATCAACAACCCGGCTATTTTTTAGATTGATCAGCTTCCGTTCCTGTGGCTTGACTCTCATCAATCATGCCATACTTACGCAGGAAGCGTTCCACTCGTCCTTCTGTGTCAATAATCTTTTGAGTTCCAGTATAGAATGGGTGGATTCCAGACCAGATATCAACGTGCAGTGATGGCTGAGTGCAACCCACTTTCATAACGACTTCGCCGTTACAGATCACTTCAGCTTCTGGATACCATTCGGGATGAATATCAGGTTTAGGCATGGTTTAAGCTACCAAGTCAAAATCAACAAATTTTACTTTCTTTCTATTATAGCCATAATTGGCTCCGGACAAGCCGAGTCACAAAATCTAATCAATTGAGATTCTGCACTCACCTGGGTATTGGCCATAGTACCACCCCCTGTCTAGGATAGTTTACACGATCGCTTAGAGGGTGGATTGATAGCCAAAACTCTCTAGCGTTTCGAGTATTGGGGAGCTTTACGAGCCTTCCGCAGACCGTATTTTTTCCGCTCTTTAGCACGAGGATCACGGGTTAGATAGCCTTCTGCTTTCAGTGGTTGCCGATTATCAGGACTTAACTCGCATAAAGCACGAGCCACCCCTAAGCGGATCGACTCAGCTTGACCTGTCAGACCGCCACCTTGGACATTTACCAGAACATCGTAATCATTTTCTAGCCCTAAAGTTTCTAAAGGTGCTTTAGTCGCCGAAAGATAGCTGCTGTTAAATTGCAGATACAATTCGCCCTCGCGACCATTAATAATTACCTGGCCACTGCCCGGAACTAAACGCACACGAGCGATCGCTGATTTCCGGCGACCCGTACCCCAGTAAACTGCTTTACCTGTATCTATAGCCTGCATTATTTACCTCCTGTCGGAATTGTGTCAATTTTCAGCACTTCAGGTTCTTGGGCCTGATGCGGATGAGTTGGACCCGAATAAACTTTTAGCTTTGTAAATAGTTGACGGCCCAACGCATTTTTGGGAAGCATTCCCTTAACTGCTTTCTCAATAATTCGTTCCGGGACTCGGCTTTGCAGTTGATCAAAAGTCTCTGTCTTCATCCCTCCCGGTCTACCCGAGTGGCGACGATAGATTTTTTGCTCCCCTTTTTTGCCAGTTACTGCCACTTTGTCAGCGTTAACCACGATCACAAAATCCCCTGTATCCATGTGGGGGGTGTAAGTGGGTTTATTTTTGCCACGAATGATTTGAGCAATTTCCGTAGCCAGGCGGCCCAGTCTTTGATCCGCCGCGTCAATGACGTACCATTTGCGTTCAATCGAGTCAACCGGCGGCAGATAGGTTTTAGTCATCATGATCTTGCAGTTCTCCTAAGTTAATGGTGATTGTGGTTCAGTTTTTCCTAGGATAAATTTAGGAAAAGTATCGAACCAGATATCAGGAGTAAAGGGGAAATTCGGATAGCCTACCCGTAGCAGGCATAACCCCTGGGGAGGGGCTGCCGATTTGACAATTTCCCGACGTTCGTTGACCCAGATATCTTGGAAGTTTTCTAGCGATCGCTCCTTAGCCCCCACCTGTACCAGCAGCCCCACCAGTAATCGCATCATTCCATACAGAAATCCGCTCGCTTGAACTTCAATATGAATAAATGCTTCGCTCCGCCAACATTCCACATCCTGGACATCCACCCAAGCATGGGGGCGACTAGAACCAGCTCGTTGGAATGCTGATAAATGGTGATAGCCCAGTAATGGTTTAAGAGCTGCCAACATTAGGCTTTCATCCAAACGCTGATGATAGTAGTGCCAGGTAAACTCACGGATAAACAAGTTAGGTCGAGCATCCGTGTACAGGCTATAGCGATAGCGTCGCCATTGAGCGTCAAACCTGGCGTGCCAATCGCTGGGCACAGGAGCAGATGCCCTAATCAGCACATCTGCCGGCAATCGGCCATTGAGAATAGTTGCCCACCGATAGGCAGGAATATGGGCTGGGGCATCAAAATGAGCCACCTGCGCTGCTGCATGAACTCCAGAGTCCGTCCGGCCTGCTGCATGGAGGGGGACACGCTCCTGCTTTAACACCTTGCTAATAGCTGTTTCTATGTCCTCCTGAACCGTGCGCTGATTGGGTTGACGCTGCCATCCGTGGAAGTGGGTTCCATCGTATTGGATAATCAGAGCAATGCGCTGTTTATCAGTCATCGACAATCCGCCTTCCCTTGAGTTCAGCTCCCGTCCCCAACTCCCTGACAATCGCTCTAAACCAGCTCAATGATTGCCATTTCCGAGTTATCTCCCCGGCGAGGAACCGTTCGCACAATGCGAGTATATCCCCCTTTACGGGAGCCATAGCGCTGGGCTGCTCCTTCAAACAACGCATGAACCAGTTGTTTGTCATAGATATAACCCATCGCTTGACGGCGAGAGGCTAGGGAGCCATCTTTGGCCAGAGTAATCATCCGTTCTACTTCAGAGCGCACAGCTTTAGCTCGTGCTTTAGTCGTAGTTACCCGACCGTGACGGATGAGTTCAGTAGTCAGCGATCGCAAAAGAGCTTTTCGCTGGTCCGCAGGTTTACCAAGTTGATGAATACGACAACGATGACGCATGACAAATTATTTAGATAAGTTACTTAGATTTAGTTCCGAAACCAGCCATAAACAGGCACTCACAACTCACCCCGAGCCGTGAGCCTCTATGGCACTACCAGCCTCAAGATTTAGCAGCTCGCTCCTTAGGTAAAGTAATTCCTAGGCGATTTTGGAGAGCTTCGATCACCTCTTCAGCAGACTTTTGACCGAAATTTTTGATCTCTAGGAGATCTTCCTCCGTATAATCTCGTAAGTCCGCCACCGAGTTGATTTGCGCTCGTTTGAGGCAGTTATAAGCCCTAACCGAAAGTTGTAGCTCCTCAATGGGGATCTGGCTGGTAGGATCGATATCATCCCTTTGATCGCTCGTAATTGATTCTAGGTTGATATCTTTCAGGGCACCGAATAGGTCCACCAAAATCGCCGCCGCTTGACTGATAGCTTCTTGGGGAGTCAAACTACCACTGGTCCAGATTTCCAACGTTAGCCGATCTTTCTCTAAAGATCCGCCATCGCGGGCATCTTCTACAGTGTAGTTTACCTTCCGCACCGGCATGAAAATTGCATCAATTTGGAGAAAATCCAAAGCCGCAGAATCATCCCGATGTCTATCAACCGCTCGATACCCTGTCCCCTTTTCAATCTGACATTCCATCTCCAGAGTTGCCCCCGGGGATAAGGTAGCAATATATTGATTTTTATCGACTACCTCCACTTCCGAGGGTAAATCGAAATGGCCGACTGTTACGGTTGCTGGACCTTGCACCAAGAGACGGCCAATTTGCTTCTGATGGGTATGGCTTTTGAGAACTGCTTCTTTCAAATTCAGCATGATCTCTAGGACATCTTCCCGAGCCCCATCAATCGTTGCAAATTCGTGGTTAACCCCAGCAATTCTGACCGCCGTAATGGCAGTCCCTTCTAAATTTGACAGCAGCACCCGCCTTAGTGCATTTCCAACGGTTATTCCCTGGCCACGATCTAACGGTCCCAGGACAAATTTGCCATACTGACTACGGTCAGTGCTTATATTGGATTCAATACACTCAATCTTAAACTGCGCCACCGATTGACCTCCGTTCGACTCTTACCCCAAAAATTAGACCTAACCCATTACCAATGAAAAATGAAAAGTATCGGGGATGTAACTTCTCATTTTTCCAAACCTGTTACGGCTTTAGTTTGGGCGCACGCCACCAGGCTTTTTTACACCCTACGACGTTTGGGGGGACGACAACCATTGTGAGGAATTGGGGTGACATCACGAATTAGAGTAATTTCTAGTCCCGCTCCCTGCAATGCTCTAATTGCTGTTTCTCGACCTGATCCAGGGCCGCTGACCATTACTTCAATTTGCCGCATACCTTGGTCGGACGCTCGACGGCCAGCACTTTCAGCCGCCGTTTGGGCTGCAAAGGGAGTTCCTTTTTTGGCTCCCTTAAATCCTGTAGACCCGGCCGAGGCCCAAGATATTACTTCCCCGTTTTGATCCGTAATACTAACAATCGTGTTGTTGAACGTAGACTGAATGTAAGCCACCCCGTTGGGGACATTCCGTTTTTGCTTTTTGGGTCCAGTTTTTTTAGTTTGTCGCGCCATAGTTGTCTCTTTAACGACCTATTGAGTTGATTAACTGCCTACTGAATAATTGATTAATACAGTTGGCCCGTGCAAAGCCTCTCCATATACTATTTCTTGGAGGCAGCTTTTTTCTTACCTGCTACAGTTCGGCGAACTCCACGCCTGGTTCTGGCATTAGTTCTAGTCCGCTGACCCCGAACCGGTAATCCCATTCGGTGACGACGACCACGATAAGTACCAATATCCATCAAACGCTTAATGCTCATCGCTTCTAAGCGTCGCAGGTCTCCTTCTACTTGGTAGTTGGTTTGGATTACAGAACGTAAAGCTGCTACGTCCGCATCACTCAAATCCTTAACTCGGGTGTCGGGGTTGACACCTGTCTCCGCTAAGATTTCTTTGGACCGAGATAATCCAATTCCATAGATATAGGTCAGACCAATCTCGACACGCTTATCGCGTGGAAGGTCTACTCCGGCTATCCGTGCCACGTTTTTTTCTCCCTAATAATCGTGCTGTGCCAAAATTAATTACAGTGCTTAGTGACTGAGCTGCCGTGATCGGTCATAATAACAGTCATTAACTTCCTTTGACGAGGGTATCACTGGCTTGGGTTCACGGGATACTTGATTTAGGTTTCCCGCTACTTTCCTTTTTTACCGGTCTGTGTACAATAGACATCAACAGTTAAGATGGGTAGGGTGCGCCAGAAGAATCAATAATAATTGAATATGCGTCATTATGGCTATCTGACGCGCTTTACTACCCTCATCCTAACTATCCTTGTCTTTGCTTATGTTTGGGATTCGAGCAAATCACCATCACCCGCCCTCGACGGCGAATGACGCGACATTTTTCACAAATTTTCTTCACTGATGCTCTAACTTTCATGTCAACCTCATGGGAGTTTGGAAACCACTAGATTTAGCTGGCCGATTACAATTTTATGGATCATGAATTGCTCTAGCCCTACTGGGGCAGAAAGACAGAGGTGCTGTATCTTTCTATGGTTAGCCTGATTTAGGCTCTTTTCAGCACAAAGTTAGTTTGCTACTATGGTGTTACTGGTCGGCGGTACTTTCCCCAGAGTATTATTTGACAACTACGCCCTACGCCCAGGTAGTCCCGTTGTTGATTTTTAACTCTTTGGTTTGAGTGCTTGAGATTAGCGACCCCCCTATACCCTAGGAAATTCAACTATTGTCCATAACTTAGTTCCCCGGAAACATGGCTGTTCAACAGTCATATTTTTACAGGGGGGTGCTGACGCTATATAGAACGACACTAACTACTAATAGTAGTTTACAACAAATTCTTAATTATACCACAGGCTAAAAATTTTCAGCCAGGATTGAGGTAAATCAACCTGGAGCGATTCAGCGATGAGAGGAACCTATTTCTTTTTTAGTCGATAGGTGATCCGACCTTTGCTGAGATCGTAGGGGGTTAATTCTACCTTGACGCGATCGCCCGGTAGAATTTTAATGTAGTTGCGTCGGATTTTACCCGAAATATGTGCTAGTACATTAAAACCATTGTCAAGATCGACTCTAAACATGGCGTTGGGAAGGGACTCGGTCACAGTTCCTTCCATTTCTATTAAGTCTTGTTTAGACAAACTGTTAGTTCCTCAATTCGGTAAATAAACCCCCCAGTAGGCGACTAAAATCATCCAACCAGGTAGAATTGCGTCCGGGCATGGGCCTGAGCGTGTTAACATATCTTATCAAAATCTGGTAATCATCTATGAAATCAACACAAATGACTAAGCCAGGATGAGAACCGCCGGGGGGAGATTTTGTTCCCAGATTGGTGAACCTGGATTCTCCATGCCAATAATTAGCTGGTAATTACCTCTTTTAAACTATCGGTTACTTCTTCCATAGAGCGATCGCCATTGATATGATGCAGTTGGTTACGGCTGCTGTAAAATTCAATCAACGGAGCCGTCTGTTCCCGATAAACCTGAAGGCGATGCAGAATCGTTTCTTCATGGTCATCTTCACGACCCCGCACCAGCAATCGTTTCAGGATGACATCATCTGGAACCTCTAAGTTAATGACCCAGACGTGATCTTTATCTGGAATTTTGCCCGTTTTCTCATCAACCGCCAACAAATGCTCTTGGACAAACTGAGCCTGGCTGACATTACGAGGGAACCCATCGAGAATCCAACCCGTTTCAGCATCAGGCTCTGATAAGCGATGAGTGACCATATCCAAAATCAGTTGATCCGGAACCAAATCACCCAGATCCATATAGGTTTTAGCCTGTTGACCTAGGGTAGTTTGCTTAGAGACATGATCCCTCAAAATCTCTCCAGTAGAAATGTGAGGAATTTTCATAATCTGAGCCATACGAGCCGCTTGGGTTCCCTTTCCCGAACCAGGCGGCCCCAAAAAAATCAATTCCCGCATTATTTTTTCACCATCCCTTCATATCTTTGAGAAATTACATAGGTCTGAACCTGCTTGGCGGTATCAATAGCAACCCCAACCAGAATCAGTAGAGAAGTAGCACCAAAGCCTCGGAAAGTAGGAACTCTGGTAGCGCTTTCCACGACAGTAGGAATAATTGCTACTAAACCCAAGAAAACCGCTCCCAAAAAGGTTAAGCGATTCAGAACCCGCTCAATATACTCACTGGTGGCGCGACCTGGACGAATTCCGGGGATACTAGCTCCCATTTTCTTCAAGTTCTGAGCCATATCTACGGGATTCATAATTAAAGAAGCGTAGAAATAGCTAAAGAACAGAATCATCAGCAAGTAAAAGGCAATATAGACCCAAGGAGCAGGTCCTCCGGGACTCAGATAAGTAGAAATTTGTACCAGAATCGGATTATTAGCAAACTGGGAGATAGAAGCCGGAAGAATCAAAACTGCCGAAGCAAAGATAATCGGCATCACCCCGCCTTGATTTAGACGCAAAGGCAGATAGCTACTTTTTTCGCGATAGAGTTTGCGACCCACTTGGCGGCGAGCCGAAACAATAGGAATACGACGGGTTCCCTCTTGTACAAAAACAATCCCAACAATCATGGCTAGGAAAATCAATAACAAGATCACAACTCGTCCTACAATAGCGCTATCACCACTTTGAGCCAATTCAATGGTACTGCCCAAGGATTGGGGTAGAACTGCCACAATGTTGATAAAAATGAGCAGGGAAGCGCCATTACCGATACCCCGTTCTGTAATCAGTTCCGATACCCACATGACAAACATAGATCCAGCAGCCAGAGCCAGGACTACTTCAGCCATAACTATGAACTGTGGTTGATTGGGATTTTGAGCAAAGGGACTGACCCAAATGGCAATACCAATACTTTGCAATATCGCCCACCCCAAAGCCACATAGCGGGTAATTTGGGATATTTTCCGCCGTCCGGCTTCCCCTTCGTTTTTTTGCAAATCTTCTAAAGTGGGGAGAGCCGCCGTCATCAATTGCATGATAATGGAGGCGTTAATATAGGGTAGAATTCCCAGGGCAAAAATACCCAGGGCTGAAAATCCACCCCCGGAAAATAGGTCCAGAAAACCGATAAAGGGGGTGTTTTGAATGTTTTGGCTAAATGCTTGCCGATCAATGCCTGGGATAGGCAGGAACACGCCCAAACGGACTAGAATAAGCAGACCAATGGTTACGAGAATACGACCCCGTAAACCAGCAGCCTGAGCCATCTGCATAAATGTTTCCTGTGCAGTTGGCGTTTTTTCTCGACTGACGACCATGAAGGACTACCTCTTGAAAACACTATTGGGAATGTACAGAGCAAGCTAATGCTTAACCTTCCGGGCTGGTGTTTCTGGCTCCTAAGACTTCACAACTTCCCCCGGCTGCTTCAATTTTAGATCGAGCGCTTTGGGTGAAGGCTGCTGCTTTAACCTGAAGTGCCACATTTAGTTCTCCATCTCCCAAAATCTTGAGCGGTCCACGGTCAGTGGTAATAATTCCGGCCGCAATTAGAGAGGATAGAGTTACTTCGCTGTTGGCACTCAGAGAATCCAGACGACCCACATTAATGGTAGTGTACTGTTTTCGGTTGATCAGAGGAAAGCTTTTTAATTTAGGTAGTCGTCGATAGAGGGGGTTTTGACCTCCTTCAAATCCGGGTCGGGTGCTGCCACCGGAACGCGATTTTTGACCACGCATTCCTTTTCCACAACTAGCACCTTGTCCGGCAGAAACCCCACGACCAAGGCGACGGCGACGTTTTTGGGAGCCAGCTTTGGGCTTGGCGTCTTGTAATCTCATGGTTGTCTCAGTGCAGTGTAATTAATGGGTTATCAGTGAGAGGCAATTTAGGAATTGCCCCGATAGTCCAATTCAGATTAAGCATAAAGCTGTTCGATGGGGATACCCCGTTCTTTGGCCACATCGGATAGAGTCCGCAATCCTGATAAAGCGTTAATGGTGGCGCGGGCGTTATTAAGGGGATTACTAGAGCCTAGCTGTTTAGCTAGAACGTTTTTAACCCCGGCTAGTTCTAGCACGGTGCGGACAGCTCCCCCAGCGATTACCCCTGTACCTGGGGCAGCAGGTCTAACAATAACTTGAGCGCCACCTCCCACACCATTGGCGGGGTGAGGTAGAGAGTTAGATTTGGTTAGGGGAATCTCGACGACATTTTTGCGGCCATCGGCGACACCTTTTTTAACGGCTCCGATAACATCTGCTGCTTTTCCGACACCGACACCAACCTGACCTTTTTCGTTACCAACGATAACAATGGCACGGAAGCTCAGTTTTTTACCGCCTTTAACTACTTTAGTTACACGGCGAATTTGAACGACCCGTTCTTGCCATTCGGATTCTTTTTCTTTGGTGCGAGTATTTTTTTTCCGACGTTGCTGTTCTGCCATACTTTTAGTTCCTGATTGTTAAGGGCAATTATAAATTGCCCGTCAGCTTATTAAAATTCTAACCCGGCCTCTCTAGCTGCGTCTGCCAAGGCTTTAACGCGGCCATGATAGATGTAACCTCCCCGGTCAAAGACGACGCGCTCAATTCCTTTGGATAAGGAGCGTTGAGCGATTAGTTGACCAACTTTAACAGAAGCATCACAGGTGGCCCCGGTTTTCAAGTCAGCAGTTATTTCGGGGTCTAAGGTAGAGGCGGCTACTAAGGTATGTTGCTGGCTATCGTCAATCACCTGCACATAGATGTGCTTGTGAGAGCGAAACACAGCCAATCTAGGACGCTCTGAAGTTCCTAGGACTTTGCGCCGAACTCGACGGTGACGGCGCTGACGGGAATCGTTACGAGTAAGTTTCATGATCTATTTTTTCCCTGCCTTACCAGCTTTACGTCTGACTTGTTCTCCGGCGTAGCGAATGCCTTTACCTTTATAGGGTTCTGGGGGTCGCACGGCGCGAATTTTAGCGGCCATGTTGCCGACAAGTTCTTTATTAATTCCGCTAACAATGACATTGGTGTTATTTTCAACGGCTACGCTGCAACCTTCTGGGGGAACCATTTCCACCGGTTTGCTGTAGCCGACATTTAAGATCAGGTTTTTACCTTGAACCTGAGCCCGATATCCCACGCCTTGGATTTCCAGTCGCCGTTCAAATCCTTGGGAAACTCCATCCACCATGTTGGCTACCAGGGTGCGACAGAGACCATGACGCTGACGGGCGACGAGGGATTCATCCCGACGCTTAACAACTAGTGTGTCTCCTTCGAGGGAGAGGATAACTTCGTTGGGTAATACGCGGGAAAGCTCCCCTTTTGGTCCTTTGACGGTGACTTTTTGGCCGTCTAAGGTTAGGGTAACTTTGGCGGGAATCGGAATTGGACGCTTACCAATTCTAGACATAATCCTTGTTTAATGGTCGATGAGCAGTGTTTAGGGGTGCAGGAGATAGGTGGCTGTGGGTAATGGATTTACCACACATAGCAAAGCACTTCTCCGCCTAAGCCCTGAAGGCGGGCTTCTCGGTCGGTCATTACCCCACGGGAGGTAGAAATGATCGCAATTCCAATTCCACCTAAAACGCGGGGGAGTTCTTTGCGGTTTTTGTAAACGCGCAAACCTGGACGGCTAACTCGTTTAAGGGTGCGGATAGTAGGGGTGCGGGTTTTGGTGTTGTATTTTAGTGAAACCACTAAATGCTTTTTGACCCCAGCACCTGCTTCTTCAAAGTTGGCAATAAAGCCTTCATCCTGAAGGACTTTGGCAATACTGCGGGTCATTTTGGTGGATGGAATTTCTGTGGTTTGATGCCGCGCCATGCAAGAGTTGCGGATGCGCGTTAACATATCTGCAATAGTGTCGTTCGTCGCCATAGTTGTCTCGTTATTTTACTGCCTCAGTTCTCCCGGAAGGGCATTCCCATTTCTTTAAGTAAGGCACGCCCTTCTTCATCTGTCTGGGCTGTGGTAACAATTGAAATATCCAGACCTCGAATTTGATCGATGCGATCGTAGTCGATTTCAGGGAAGATCAGTTGTTCTTTGACTCCCAGACTGTAGTTACCCCGACCGTCAAAACTTTTGGGACTAATGCCACGAAAGTCTCGAATGCGAGGTAGGGCTAGGTGAATTAGACGTTCCATAAAGGCATACATCCGATCGGAACGAAGTGTCACCATTACCCCTACGGGCATTCCTTGACGGATTTTAAAGCCGGCGATCGCTTTTTTAGCGCGGGTCACTACTGGTTTTTGTCCGGTAATAATCGCCAATTCATTAACTGAAGATTCTAGGGCTTTGGCATTTTGGGATGCTTCACCCAGTCCTCGGTTAATCGTAACTTTAACAACCTTGGGAACCTGATGGATGTTCTCATATTTGAACTGTTCCATCAATTTAGGAACGATGGTTTCCTGATAGGTAGTTTTGAGTGGAGATGTCATAGTTGCTGTCTGTCCTAGATACATTCCCTGGGCTTGGTCAGGGATAATAAAAACGAGTTTTTAACAGAGTCCACCTGTCCAGTCAGGGCGGTTTTTCAACCCACCCCGGGGGAGAAAGTGTGCTATTGATTAATCAATAACTTCCCCGGTTTTTTTGAGCATTCTGACCTTGCGCCCGTCTTCCGTAAAGGTGTAGGAAACACGACTGGCGACTTTTTCTTTGGTCGAATACAGCATCACATTAGAACTGTGAATAGGAGCTTCAAAGTTGACAATACGGCCGCCCTCACCCTCTTGTTGAGGTTTAACGTGCTTGGTACGGACATTAACATCTCTGACAACCACTTTACTTAATTTAGGTAAAGTGGATATCACCTCTCCAACTTTTCCTTTATCTCGTCCAGCAATTACCTGAACAGTATCCCCTTTTTTGACGTGCATTTTGTAGCCCCGGGGCGGAGCCAATTTGCGCTGACGCTTGGGCATAGTTTAGAGTACCTCCGGTGCAAGGGAAACAATTTTGGTGAAATTTTTGTCCCGCAGTTCCCGTGCCACAGGTCCAAATACACGGGTTCCCCTGGGGTTGCCATCCTGGTTAATGATCACGGCTGCATTATCGTCAAAGCGAATACTCATACCGCTATCTCGGCGTAGTCCTTGGCGACTGCGAACAATCACAGCTCGAACGACATCGGATTTTTTGACGGTCATGTTGGGAATTGCATCTTTAACCACAGCGATGATCACATCACCAATAGTGCCGTAGCGACGATTTCCCCCACCCAGGACGCGGATACACATAAGTTTGCGTGCGCCGCTGTTATCTGCCACATTAAGTATGGACTGCTGTTGAATCATGGTATTTCGCGGTTATAGCGTAATTTGGGGTTCAAGATAAACAGAAACAGGTGAGAATTACTGGTTAGTTTTGTTGATAATTTCAACTACGTTCCAGCGTTTAGTGCGACTCAGGGGGCGGGTTTCCCGAATCCGAACCCGATCGCCTTCTTGACAAGTATTTTCCTCATCGTGGGCTTTATACCGTTTGGTATTCACCACAATTTTTCCATATTTAGGGTGAGGGGAGCGGTTTTCAATAGCTACCACCACAGTTTTTTGCATTTTATTGCTGACGACTACGCCAACTCTTTCTTTAACTGCCATGATTGTGAGAAATGAAAGATCAATGATTGTTGCTGATACATGAGAAAGGCTCTATTAAGAGTCATAAACAAGGGCGATCGAATCTACTTAGGAATTAGGGATAACTAAGCCGGATTCTGATTTTTGAGTTGTCGTTCCTTTTCCACGGTCAGTAACTGTGATAATCGATGTCGGGTGTGTCTAATTTCATGAGGTTTTTCCAAGCGTCCTGTAGCTTTCAGGAGGCGCAGATTAGCGAGTTGTTTTTTAATTTCCAGGATTTGCTCAGACAGGTCATCATCATTTAACTGTCGGGCATCTTCAATTTTAGGAAGAGCCATAATTATTTCCTCGGTACAATTAGCGGGCAGTTTTGCGGGTTAATGTGATTAGTAGAGGCAGGAGCCGAGCCAGACCTTACTAGGATTGTGAATCTTCCCGTGTGAGAAACTTAGTTTTAATCGGGAGTTTAAAGGAGGCTAGGCGCATAGCTTCGCGGGCGACCTCTTCAGAAACACCGGCAATTTCAAACATGATGCGTCCAGGTTTGACAACAGCGACCCAGTATTCTGGGGCACCTTTACCGGAACCCATACGGGTTTCTGCGGGACGCATAGTGACAGGTTTATCAGGGAATACACGAATCCAGATTTTCCCACCCCGGCGAATATAACGAGTCATTGCCCGACGGGCTGCTTCAATTTGGCGGGAGGTAATCCAAGAGGGTTCAAGGGCTTGTAGGGCAAAATCACCAAAGTTGATATTGTTGCCGCGAGTTGCCTGACCCCGCATTCGACCCCGCTGTTGTTTGCGGAATTTAGTTCTTCTTGGGCTTAACATGATCGCAAATAGTAGTGAGTGGAGTTAATGGGACAGAGGGCTACCCGACAGGGAGATAAGTCTTAGGGTGTGGGTTATCAACCTACCCAGATCGCGCCTACTAGAACTTTTTATGTATCACTAGAGCGGTCATCATACTTTTGCCGTCTGGGTGTACGGCGGCTTTTCGGCGCTCTTGTATTAGGTGCGGGGGTTTCTTCCTGACCGGGAATAATTTCTCCCTTAAACACCCAAACTTTGACACCGAGGATGCCGTAAATAGTGAGAGCGGTGCAATAGGCATAGTCAATATCAGCTCGTAAGGTGTGTAGGGGAACACGACCTTCACGGGTCCACTCAGTCCGAGCAATTTCCGCTCCGTTTAAGCGGCCACTGACCTGGATTTTAATGCCTTCAATGCCAGCTTTTTGGGCGCGAGTAATAGCTTGGCGGACAACTCTACGGAAGGAAACCCGTTTTTCAAGTTGGGCTGCGATATTTTCAGCAATGAGGGTAGCATCGGCATCAACCCGGGATACTTCCACAACGTTAATGCGGATCTGGCGATTACTGCCGAGTTCTTTCTGAAGTCCTTGGCGGAGGGAGTCAATTCCGGTACCACCACGGCCAACGACCACACCTGGTCTAGCGGTCAGCACTTCCAGGTCAATTTGATCAGCTTTGCGTTCAATGCGAACATCTGAGATGCCAGCATTGCTGAGATTTTTCTGAATGTACTGACGGATGGTGTAGTCTTCCTGCAAAAGTTGCGGATACTGACCAGCATCAGCAAACCAGCGAGATTTGTGTTCTTGGGTAACTCCAAGGCGGAAACCAATTGGATGTATTTTTTGTCCCATAGCAGCTTAATAATTTAGTCTGTACGACAGGTAATGGGTAATGGGTAATGCTAATCTTCCCTATTCCCTATTCCGCAGGGGCGACTGTCACGGTAATGTGACAGGTAGGTTTGCGAATGGGATAAGCTCGACCTTGGGCGCGAGGGCGGTAGCGTTTCAGGCTTGGTCCCGCGTCGGCGAAGGCTTGGGAAACGATCAGAGTGGCCGGGTCTAAACCCTGGTTATGTTCAGCGTTAGCAACAGCCGATCGCAGAACTTTCAAGACAGGAGTACAGGCGCGGTAGGGCATAAACTCCAGGATAATCAGGGCTTCGCGATAGCTACGTCCGCGAATTTGATCAAGTACCCGCCGGACTTTCAAGGGGGACATTCTTATGTAACGAGCGATCGCTTTTACTTCTGATGTAGTGCTAACTGCCATAGGTTTCTCCTTGATTCAGGCGTGATGTAGGTGTGGGGGGGGGGTCGGTCAACAATGCGGGCGCTTTCTCCCTTCGCAAGTTTTTCAAAACACTGGTGGGGAATTAGGTTTCACAAAAGAACCCGCCCCTACTGTTTTTTCGTCAAAAACCGCAGAACCCGCCGCCACTCCACCGTCAATCAGGCGAGGGATGCGCCACTTATCGGCGGGCTTTTTTATCACTTTTAGCGTGACCCCGGAATGTCCGAGTGGGAGCAAATTCTCCCAATTTATGTCCCACCATTTGTTCATTGACAAATACGGGGACGTGCTGACGGCCGTTATGAACAGCGATAGTATGACCAACCATTTGGGGAACAATGGTGGAGGAGCGCGACCAAGTTTTGATCACTTCCTTACGATTGTCAGCGTTGAGTTTTTCGATTTTGACCAGCAGATGATCGGCCACAAATGGACCTTTTTTTAGCGATCGAGACATGGTATATGTTTAGGATTGCAATGATTCGCTCTTTAGTCGGCGGTTGATTAGCTCTGACGGCCACCTTTGCCTCGTTTCGAGGATTTCCGACGGCGGCGGACAATTAAAGCTGTGCTGCGTTTTTTCTTGTTTCTAGTTTTAGCTCCCAGGGCTGGTTTACCCCAAGGCGTAACCGGACCACTGCGACCAATAGGGGCGCGTCCTTCACCACCACCGTGGGGGTGATCAACCGGGTTCATGACACTACCGCGCACGGTGGGACGTTTACCGAGCCAGCGATTACGTCCAGCCTTACCAATGCTGATATTTCTGGCATCCACATTGCCCACCTGTCCAATGGTGGCATAGCAACGGGCGGGGATTTTCCGTTGTTCACCCGATGGCAGTTTCAGGGTGACATAATCCCCTTCTTTAGCCATAACCTGAGCGGAGGCTCCGGCTGCTCTTACCATTTGTCCACCCTTACCGGGAATCATTTCCACGTTGTGGATTGATGTTCCCAAGGGAATTTTGGATAGGGGTAGGGCGTTGCCCACTTCAATGGGGGCATCAGGTCCAGATACAATCACCGTCCCGACAGCCAAGCCTACAGGGTGGAGAATATAGCGTTTTTCGCCATCCACATAGTTAAGTAGGGCAATTCTAGCGTTACGGTTGGGGTCGTATTCAATCTCAGCGACTTTAGCGGGCACATTATGTTTATCCCGGCGAAAGTCAACAATCCGATATAGTTTTTTATGTCCACCACCCCTATGGCGGCAGGTAATGACACCGCGATTATTACGACCTTTAAGGCGGTGTTTAGAGAGGGTTAGAGATTTTTCTGGCTCGGATCTAGTAATTTCTGTAAATTCCGAGACAGTATGTTGGCGTGTGCTTGGAGTATAAGGTCGGTAGAAACGAATTGCCATATAGTCGATCCTCTGTCTGTTTCTGTGGAAGTTAGAGATCTAGATTTCCGGATAGGGCCAGAAAACTCGATCGCTGTAATGTCGGTGTTCAAGAATTACCCGGGTCAAGGTGGGTCACTATATACCCGATATGTGCTACGCACAGGGGCGCAAGCGATCGCATTTTTTTATAGGTATTCAGAATGCGGCCAACCCCCGTTGTACCCGACACCATTAGACTTCAGGGAAGAGGACTTTTCTCAAGGCTTCCCCGTCTTCGAGGGTAACGATCGCCCTTTTATAGCGGGGTTTATACCCAACGAAACGGCCGACCCTACGTTGTCGCCGGGGAGGATTCTGGGTATTAACACTCAGAACCTTAACCGGAAATAGCAGTTCAACTGCCGCTTTAATAGTTGGTTTATCCGCCCTAGGATCGACATCAAAAGTAAACTGATTTAGCTCCATTTGAATTGTGGCTTTTTCAGTTACAATTGGTCGTCGGATCACATCAGCTAAATCACGGGTTTGAAACTCAGTCACCATAAACCTCCTGAATTTTCGCCAGGGCATTAGCAGTGGTTACTATTTTGTCTGCTGCCAGAACATCATAGACATTCAAGCTATCTGCCAGACAAATTCTCATTTTCTCCACATTCCGACCCGACAAATAGACATTTTCCTGTTTTTCAGGTAGTACCAGCAGCACTTTAGCGGATGATGAAACTCCCCAACGTTCCAAAGCCGCCGTCAAGTCTTTAGTTTTCGGGCGTGGCAGTTGGGTAACAAATTCTTCCACCACCACGATATCGTCTACCCGACTCTGAAACGCCGTTCTCAAAGCCAACCGACGTTCTTTGCGGTTCATTTTAACGCTGTAATCTCTCGGCTTCGGCCCAAAGATCACACCACCACCGCGCCATAGTGGAGAACGAATCGAACCTGCCCGCGCCCGTCCTGTTCCTTTTTGTCTCCAGGGTTTACGGCCACCGCCCCGCACTTCCGAGCGAGTTTTAGTGCTGGCTGTTCCCTGTCTAGCTGCTGCCTGCTGACGTACTAAGGCTCTATGGACGATGTGGGAGGCATTTTCTTCTTTAGCAACTTTCAGTTCCAGGGTCGTCTGTCCGACTTCTTCCCCGTCCCAGTTGCGAATTATACAGTCAACCATTTTTCCCCCTGTCTTCTCTCTACTTGCCACCCACCAGGTTGGCTGGTTTGATATTAAGCAAGCCACCGGTTTTGCCGGGGATTGATCCTTTAATTAGCAACAGGTTCCTTTCTAGGTCAACCCGCACGATTGTCAGTTTCCTAGTGGTAATCTGTTTCCCGCCATAACGTCCGGCCATTTTTTTGCCGGGATAAACGCGGCCTGGTGTGGTTCCGGGTCCGATGGAACCTGGTAGGCGGTGGTTTTTGGAACCGTGAGCCATTGGTCCGCGTCGGAAGTTATTACGTTTTTGGTTTCCCGCAAAACCTCGACCCATGCTAATGCCTGTCACATCGACTATTTGTCCGGGTTCAAAGGCATCTACCTTGACTTCCTGACCTAGTTCAAAGTTATCGGTACTTTCTAGCCGATATTCTTTAAGGTGACGAACTAAGGGGCTGTTGGATTTGGTTAGGTGTCCCTGTTCAGCATGGCTGAGGTATTTATTAACCTCTTTATCTGGGGATTTGCGGGTGTTTAATTTGCGGGTTTTGTTAGGAACTTCACCATAACCTAGCTGGATGGCCGTATAGCCATCGGTGGCTTCGGTCTTCACTTGGGTGATTGTGCATGGCCCGGCTTGAACTACGGTGACGGGAATCGCTTTTCCGGTCTCTGTGTCAAATACCTGAGTCATGCCTAGCTTGGTGCCGAGGATACCTACAGACACTTAAACTGGCCTCTCTTTTCTACGCATTACAATAGGGCGGAATTTTCCACTGACTAAATCATGGTTAACCCGCCAGTTAACGATGCTTGTGGCATCATAATTTAAACCCGATTTTGGGCAGACAAACCCACCGTCTCTCCGGCTTAGGCGCTAGGATAGACGTGCGTGGTTGCCTGGAAGTATATTCAGGCTATCAACTTGTTTAAGCTGTTCCCAGACTGAAGCCTAAGCCTCAGTGCGGCCCGATGTCGCTAGGACTTGAGCAGATATCTACTCAGTATCCGTTGATTTTGTTGCTCAGGGTCAAACTAGCATCAGGTTTGACCGAGTTTACTGTTAGCGCTTGGCAATTTCGGCGAAGCTGCTGTAGCTTAGAGCCATTGATGTCATAGGAGAATTCCTAACTAAGTAGTTGCCTATGCTTGGCAAATCCTATAGGTTAGCTATCCTTACGCCAACAGTTATACTGCAATTTGATCACGATTCTTGATTGTATGTGATATCTGTGCTTTCGTCAAGTCTATTTTTAACATTTATGTTTTGGCTCAATCGGCGATCGCCTGAAAGGGGAATGGTGGGAGTTATGGTGGTGATGGGTTGTTGCGGAAATTAAACTAAGGAAGTAGGGTAGGGTAGTTCACGGATTGGGGACGCTGGCCATGAGTCAATTAACAGTTGTAGCGAGAATCAAAGCTAAAGCCGGAGTACAAGAGAAAGTTCATCAGGAGTTACGGAAACTCATTCCGCTGACTTTAGCTGAAAGTGGATGTCTCAATTATGATTTACATCGGTCGATTGATGATCCGACTTTATTTTTGTTTTATGAGAACTGGGAAAGTCGTTTGTTGTGGGAACAACACATGGCGGCGGATCATATTAAAACATTCCGGGAAAATACAGAAGGTTTAATCGAAAAGCTGGATATTGATTTATGGACGCTGGAGGGTAATCTAGGATGAAGTCGTTTAAATCTGTTTTGGCTAGTTGTCTAATTCCCGCCATAGCCTTGTTGACGGGAGATGTGGCGATCGCTCAGACTGTAGAACCGGAGCAATTGACCATTGCTGGCGATCGCACATCAAAACAAGTCCGCCAGCTTTACATTAGAACCGATAGCGCCGTCAGAGATTTACAGGTGCTTCCGTTTGACCTCAGTGGAACTAATGGGGTGTCGGTGTTTCCTGGGGAGGCGATCGCCGCTGGGGAAATGCAGCCAATTCTGGGTAAGGCGAATGAGGTGATTGTACCCGTGGTGTTTAACTTACGCCAGGCTCCTGATAGTGGTGAATTTGTGGGAACTGTGCGGCTAAGTTACTCTGGGGGACAACTGGCGATTCCGGTGACGTTAAGGGTTAAAGACCATTGGTTTTTACCCCTGGTAATGCTGGTATTTGGGACAGGATTAGGAATTGTCATCTCTGCTTATCGCGACGAAGGACGACCGAGAGATCAGATTTTGATGCGGGTAGGACAGCTTTATGCTCAGATGGAAGAAGATCCAGATATCGATAAGGCTAAGGAGTTTAAGGGTCGCATCAATGCTTATTTAGTTGAAGTGAAGATGGAACTTCAGGGGGAACGCTGGGAAGAAGCGGCGCTGATTATTGATCGCGCTGAGGGAACTTGGCGGCGTTGGGTGATGGGAAGGTCTGATTGGTTGGCGCAGTTTGAATATAGCGATCGCCTCAAACAGAAGTTAGAGGATTATGATGCTACCACTACCTTTGTGCGGATGGTAACTTGGGATTTAGATGATGCTCTGAACACTGCGCCAGAGTTGGAAGGTCCGCCTCAATTGCGTCAGAAGTTGGAGGAGATCGCCAAACAAATTAACAGTTATGCTCCTTTAAAAAAGGATATTGAGGAACTACAAAAACGCCTCCCCGTTGAAAGTGATGATGACCAAAAGCCTCTGGCTGCAATTATTCGCCAACTCGATCGCCAGGTTGACCGTTTAACCCCCATGGAGTTACAAAAAGATGAAACTGTCGGTCGTCAGTTAGAACAGCTAAAGGTTCAGGTAGATGAACAAAGTCTGGCTGAGTCGGATTTGGTTTCTAAAGGATTAGGATTTATGTCCGGTTTGTCTTTAGTGGCTCTCCCTCCGGCTACTCATTACAACGCTTCTTGGAGTGAACAAGCAGTGTCGGCTAATTTGCGGATTAGAGCCTTTGTTTGGACGAGTTATGCGTTGGCGGTGGTGCTATTAGCCGGAGCCGGTTTTACTGAGTTATATGTGGCTAATTCGACTTTTGGCGCTAACCCTTCTCGGGACTATTTTACTCTCATGGCTTGGGGTTTTGGAGCCGAGGCTACCAGGGATGCGATCGCTAAGGTGGTTCAGAGTTGGGGTTTACCTGGCTTGAAGTCTTAGGAGTTACTCAATTAGTGAATCAGGGGCAATTTTATCGTAAATTTAGTACCTTTGTTTAGGGTACTAGCTACGTTAATTTCGCCCCCATGAGCTTTGACAATTTGTTGGGCGATCGCCAATCCTAACCCCCAACCACCAGAGGCTTTAGAACGCTTTAGATCCGCTCGATAAAATCGCTCAAACACATGGGGCAATGCTTCAGCAGCAATGCCAATTCCAGTGTCTTCTACTTCCAATATAGCATATTTTTCCGAGTTGTGCAAGTTAATTTTAATCATTCCTCCGGGGGGAGTGTAGCGACCGGCGTTGCTGAGAAGGTTGGTGATCACTTGTTTTAACAAACTGCGATCGGCTAATACGCAAATGGGGGTTAATGGTAGGTTAGTTATTAATTCTAAGGATTGACTTTTCAGCGGAGTTATCCACTCCGAGGCGATCGGGAATATCAGTTGAGTTAAATCAAGTTTTTGTATAGACTCAGGTGCTAGTAAGCCTTCATGTCTGGCGAGAAATAATAAATCACTGACTAAGGAACTCATCTGTTTAGTAGTTTTGACAATGTTTTCTAGTCTTCGATGCAATGATGGGGGGATTTCATCCAAATCCTCTAATTCTAGTAAAGCCACCTGACCATTACTTAATACAGCCGCTAAAGGCGCTCTTAATTCATGGGAAGCATTAGCAGTAAATCTTTGCAGTTGGTCACAGACATTTTCTAACCGTTGATTAGTGATTTTTAAGTTAATCTGACGCTGGGACAATTCTTGTTCTAATTGATAAAACAGATGAATAGTGAACATAGTAGCGATCGCACTAATCACCCCAGAAAAACATAAGAAAATCCAGGTTAATTGTCGATATTCATCTCGATGTTGGATGCGTTCAATTAGTAGTTTTTCTTCATTTTCAGCAAAGATATCAATAGCTTGACGTGCTTGATTCATCGTTTCTTGACCTTTAGCCAGCCAATCATATAAAGACTCAATGGGTACTAAAGTATCATTGCGTCCGCGAATCCTAATTAATTCTTGTTGGAGGATTATTTTTTTTTCAAAATTAGCGATATTTTCATCAATATAAAACCTGACATCTTCCAAGTATTCCAATTGTTCAGCATTGTCTTGTACCAAATCTTGTAAAGTGTCTAAAACTCGAGGAATTATACTTTGAGCATGATGATAACGCTCTAAAAACTCATCTCGTTGAGTCAGTCCATATCCTCTCACTCCAGTTTCTGCATCAAGTAAAGCGTTTAAAAGTTGTTTAGTTTCTAATCTAACATTCTGGGTATGTTGTACCCAAGCCTCGTCTTCAATTATGTTAAATTTTAACCAAGAAAAAGCTAATAATACTACCAATAAAAAACTCACTGGAATCGCTATAATTGCCGTACCTCGCCATCTAATAGGTAGAGATATCCAACGTTTTTGGAGTTTAGTAATTAGCTTAACCATAGATATTTGTAATGTTTAATTATTCGGAGGTTCGAGGCGATAACCCATGCCATAAACAGTTTTAATCCAACTGTCAACTTCTATGGCTGTCAGGGTTTTGCGGAGTCGTTTAACTCTCGCTACTACCGCATTGCTTTCCGGTTCTTCTCCCCATTCCCATAGTGCTTGTTCTATTTGATTATGAGTGAGGACTTGGTGGGGATGACGCATCATATATTCTAATAGTTGAAAGTCGCGGCTTTTCAGCTTTAAGCTATCATTCCCCCATGTTAAAATCATAGTATCGAGATTTAATGATAATCCTTGTACTGCTAAGATATCCCCCACCCAAAGAGGCGATCGCCTTCTTAAAGCTCTAATTCTAGCTAACAATTCTTGTAGGTCTACTGGTTTAACTAAATAATCATCTGCGCCAGCGTCCAGTCCCATAACTTTATCAGCCGTCGTATCTTTAGCTGTCAGCATTAACACTGGTGATGTTTTCCCCATTTGGCGATAATTTTCACATAAAATAATACCATCTTCTCCCGGTAACATCCAATCTAAAATCAACAGATCATAGTCAGTTTCATTCATTAACCACAAGGCGGTTGTGCCATCTTCTACCCCATCAACAATATGTCCATAACGAGTTAAAGCTGCATGAATTGGCTCCCGTTGTTCTGGGTCGTCTTCTACCAATAAAATCCGCATTTGTACTTATACCAAAATAGACTATATATAGTTATTATATTAATAGCTAAATTTTGGCAGCCATGTCAAGCTATCCCCTCCCGGTGAGGGAGAGGACAGGAATTGACGGTAATTAATGCTTATGAACTGCTGTTATCGAGAGCTTTGGGAAGCAGAATTTCGTCTTCTGTAACCACCTGACCAAGGTGGGGGACCCTGTGGATCGCGAATAAAAATCACTTCGCCATTACTGCGAGTAATAGTGAAAGCATCAAAGTCATAGTCATCATATTTACCTGTGACTGTGACCTGTTCTCCGGGTTGTAAATTCAGTTGATGATGGCGCATGGGTCCAGCATCAACAATAATTTGTCCGGTTCCGTCGTCTAAGATAAAGTCATTACCTACCACACTGCGAATTGTACCAGATATAGTAACTCCTGAATGACGCTGTAAATTTTGAATAGAAACTTGTGCATTCGCGGCTGGAACGCCTATAGTTAATAGTGCGGAAGTTAGTAAGGCTGTAATAGTTGCTTTCATAAAGTTTGATGGTGACTGCACTGCCTTACATAGTAAACTGCAAATATGACCAAAAAATGACAGCGGCTAATTGGTGATCAGCATTACAGTTATGATTAACTTGGGTGATAATATTAACTCTAACTACGGGATGATTTAACTATGGCTAAAATTGCTCAAATTGGCTCGGTTTTGGGAGTTGATGAACAAGGCTTTATTATTCGGAAAGCTAATATTGACAAAATTGTGGAACCTTGGCGATCGCTAGTTGATGAAATTGTCACAGCTTATCTTAATCATTGGTCTGACCAAGTTCATAGCATTTATATTCGCGGGTCTGTCGCCGTAGGACAAGCTATTCCCTTGATTTCTGATGTTGATAGTTTCGCCGTCGTTTCCGGGAATTATAAACACTGCGATCGCGCTTGGTTTGATGCTTTTAATCAGCAAGTTAGCCAAAAATATCCCTTCTGTAAGGGAGTCGAATTGTCACCTATTTCAGGCGATCGCTTACGGGATTTTGATGATTATGGTTATGAGGGTTTGCGAATGCTAATTGTCACTCAAGCCGCCTGTGTTTACGGACAAGATATCTCTCCAGAATTGCCAAAGTTTAAGCCTGATATCGATGCGGTTAGTCATGCTTTTGACTTGTCCGAAGATATCCAGGAAGTCAGTTTTGACCTATTATATACAACCCCTCAAAAGCCACCTAATGAACAAACTGCTTATGTTCATAAACTCGGTCAGTGGATTATGAAAAGGATCCTCCGGTCTGGCTTAGAAATTGTCATGGAACGTCATCAATGTTATACCCGTGATTTATATCCTTGTTATCAGATTTTTTCCGAATATTATCCCGCACAACAAACACTCATGTATCAAGCCTTAAATTGGTCAATTAATCCCCTTGATTCACCCCAGCAAATTGTCGATTTTTTGGCAACTTTTGGTTCTTGGTTGGTCGCCGAAATTGATCACGTTTATCCTCCCCAAATTTCTGATGATTTCCTCTTGACAAACTAGCCGACTTGCTCTATTATATTATCATGGGAAAATGTGCCGACATATATAATAGCTTTTCAACCTAAAAGCTGTGATTAATAAACGCCGTTTATGGATGGGAGATAACCAGCAAAATTCCAGCTTTAACCAAACGCGACAGTAGGGGAACAATTTCTGTATCCCAGTCAAAATCTTGTAACCATTGTTGTATGTCTAAGCCACTAAATTCTGTGGATGTAAAAATTTTCTCTAATATATCTTGGTCAAGTCCGATCAGAGATATTTTCTTACCCCCAGTTTTAATTTCAAATTTACCCGTGGGAGTTAATTGAGTAATATCGACGGGTTGCTGAGGACGATAGAATTTAGTCTGCTTACCTTGGGGGAAGATATCATAGCCAATTTGACTGGGAAAGCCTAATTGTAAGTCAGGTTGTCCTTGTAAAAGTTGTTCATCTAAGTAGCGATTAATTAAATCCTCGGACTCCAATATTTCTAGCCAGTTTTGGACTAGGTTTTGTAGATGTTGGCGGCAGTTTTCTCGATGGGATTTATTTAATAAAGGTAAATTTTTTCGCCATTGTGGATGTTGTTGCAATTGACTGGTTAACCAATCACTAAAATCAATACCAGTTTGACAGTCAATTCCCAGGGTTAAATGCAAAGAAGGTTCATCAATTGCTATAGCATAATGCCAATGTCCACGGGGTATATAAAGCAGATCGCCAGGGTTAATAATTGCGTCTATATAGGGTTGAGTATCAGGGGGAGAAAACTGGGAAGATCGATTTTCACTCAGGGGATAAATAAAGGTATCTGAAAAAACTCGCCAGTGTTTTCTACCGGAAATTTGCAGGATGAAAACTTCGTGGGAGTCGTAATGACAAGCAAAGCCTTGATGTCCGGGAAATGAACAATAACTATTGACTTGGCTACGATGTCCGATTTCTATGCGTAATAAGGCTACCATTTTGGCGATCGCTTCTATTTTTTCATGAAGTCGATCGATAATAAGAGTAGCGCCTTCCTGACATTGTTTAATTATCTGTTCATTGTTGGTAATTTCTGGCAAAGTTTCCCCAGCTTTAGCTAATCTGATTTCTGGGTGTTTTAAGGGATAATAGTTGAGTAAATTATTGAGTTTTTGCCATGAAAACAAATCGACAAATTTTTGATGATTATCACCAGGAATTAGCACAGCTTTTTCAGTCCAATATTTATCGAAAAATTCGCTAATTGGTAAAGGGTGCAATAATTCGGTTAAGGTCTGCATTGATAGATAGAAAACGAAATTTTAATAACCATTAGGGGGAGATTAATCCCCCTAAGTATAGCCTAAATTCACAACATTTCAAGACTAATCATTTAGTTAAGACCATCTGCTACGACGGTTACGGGAAGCACTACCCCTATCATTATCATAATCATAATCGACATCATTATCTCTATCAGAATCAGCCAGTAAATTAGCATCATCCCTAGGTAAGATATTGGGTAGGTCTTCAATGTCGATCTGAATGCGATTTACGGGGGTTAGTGATGGGGGATTTATGGCGGCTTGACCAGCTTCCGCAAAACCGATAATAGCAGCGAAGGATAACAGGGTCGCAATTTTCCAGGAAGGTTTCATCGAAGCATCTCCTAAAGAGTTAAATTTGAGTATTGAGATGGTAATTTATGATTACCCTAAGTATAGCCTAAATTGACAAATTTATCAATGTTTATCAAGTGGTGACTATCTTTGACGACGACCAGCATTAGGACGGTTAACTCGGCGGGGAGTTTGACCATTAAAACGACCAGCATTAGGACGGTTAACTCGGCGGGAATTCCGACCTCGATCATTGTCATAATTAAAATCGCGATCGCTATTATTAAAACGATTTGCTAGTAAATTAGCATCCTCCCCAGGTAGGATATTGGGTAGGTCTTCAATGTCGATCTGAATGCGATTTACGGGGGTTAGTGATGGGGGATTTATGGCGGCTTGACCAGCTTCCGCAAAACCGATAATAGCGAAGGATAACAGGGTCGCAATTTTCCAGGAAGGTTTCATCGAAGTATCTCCTAAATCAATGTTTTTTGTGTTAAATGAAAAGCCGGGATTAGTTTATAGATGATAGTGGCTGAAACTATTAGTTAAAACGACGAGATCTACCGTGGTCATAGTCAAAATCAGGCTGATCATAATTATAATCGCGATCGCCTACTGTTGGGGATGTCCTATTACCCGGATTTAAGGGAGGGTTAGGAATGTTATTAATTGGCGCAAATTCGGGATTATTAATATCAGTAATTTCCATCTGAATACGATTGGATAATACTGGATTTATCGGAGGAATTGAAGGGGGTGTAAAACCCATCATTGGTGGCTGGTTAGGTAGAACCGGCGAACCGTCCAGACGGGTCAAACTGTAAGCATCAAAATCATAGTCATCAAAATTTCCAACAATGGTTAATATTTCTCCCGGAATGACAGTGACCATTCCTTCACCTTGGGGAATAGCATCTACCAAAATCGGTCCGATATCACTTTGGAAGAAAAAGCTATCCGGTTCAGTTTGGCTAATTACTGTACCTGAGAGAGTCAGAAATTCTGGATTTATCGGAGGAATTGAAGGGGGTGTAAAACCCATCATTGGTGGCTGGTTAGGTAGAACCGGCGAACCGTCCAGACGGGTCAAACTGTAAGCATCAAAATCATAGTCATCAAAATTTCCAACAATGGTTAATATTTCTCCCGGAATGACAGTGACCATTCCTTCACCTTGGGGAATAGCATCTACCAAAATCGGTCCGATATCACTTTGGAAGAAAAAGCTATCGGGTTCAGTTTGGCTAATTACTGTACCTGAGAGAGTAGTTAATCCGACACCTGTTAAAGAGTCTATATTAGGTGGTATAGTCATGGGGGGAATGCTTGATAAACCTAACACCGTAGACCCATCAGGACGGATAATATTGTTAGTGTCGATTTCGCGACCATTCCATTCTCCTACTTGGAGAGTGATGATTTCTCCAGGCATTAAACCAAGTTGCCATGCGGGGAGAGGGGAGACATCAACAATGACTTCTGAACCGTTGATAGGATAGAATAGAAAGTCATCGCCGTTATCAATTAGGCTACCGACAGTCCCAGAAACCATCGCACCAGGAATAAAGTTGTGATCAAGGGGGAATAACTCGCTAAAAGCCATCTCAGTTGTTTCTTTCTTGGGGGTTGAAATATACCTTATTAAAGAAAGATGACCTAAATATGACCATTGGGAAATTTGGAGAGTTTACCTTTGATGGTAGATAAATATACCGATCGCACCAGTAATTAAGCCGATCGCCAAGCTGAAGGCCAAAACTACCCCTACAGGTATGTTAATTGACTCGAATATCATAAACTGTAGGGAAACCGGGGTGGCATTTTGGACGGATAATATAGCAACGGCGGTCATTCCCACTGCGAGAATGAGGCTGGCGGTGAAGGGAAATAGTGCTTTCATGGTAATTTGGGTATTAGTATAGCAACAAAAAGGCGGAAATATTCCGGGGGCGGTCGGTGGAAGTTTGCAGAAGACTTCCAGGGTTTCAGTCACCCGATCGCGATCGCCTGTATTGCTGAGGGTTTAAACTGAATCATATTATACAAACCGTGAGGCTAGACCAATGGTAGATTGGCGTAACTATACGAACCGAGAACTACGTTTTGTTCTTTATGGCTTGGGCTATGGTGTCCCAGTGAATAATGATTCTCCCACAGATGCGATCGCTCAACAAGGCATTCGCGCCTTCCAACACGATCGCAATTTGGTTGTTGATGGAATTGTCGGAGACAAGACCCAAGCTGAGATGGCTGCCATTGTCAGCAGTCTGCATAATCATCTTAATATTGTAGTACGGCCGAATCCTCCCTTACCGGGAAATCAGTTTTATGGTCCGAAAACTACCGCCGCCGTTAAGGATTTTCAGAAAAGGTATGATTTACCCGTAACTGGGGTGGCTGATACCTATGTCCGCGATAAGTTAGAGGATACAGCCTATTGGTGGGAAAATCGACCCCAACCAGATCCAGTTAAGCCTATTTATTTACCTAAAGATTTTGCCGAGACAATTAAAGGCTTAGGATATGCTAATATTTCGTCATTTCAGCGAGATTATGATATACCTCAAACCGGGACAGCCAACCCAGAAACCCAGGAAATTTTAGCGAAAATTGTTCGGAATCTTCAGCACAATTTAAACTTAATATTCCAACCTCGTCCTCTCATTGCTTACAGCGAGATTTATGATCATCGGACTGAGGAATATGTGGGTAAGTTTCAGCAGCAGTTAGGATTACCCATAACTAAAACGGCTGATTTGTCACTGCGTAAGCGTTTGGATCGTTGGGCGAGAAATAAGTGGCTGTTAGGATCAGTTAGTTATTAAATATCACCCGATCAGGTCATGCGATCGTAGGATGTCGCACTTCCGACCATGTTAGATGATTAAATTAGTAAGAATCCATTATAACCTCAAGTAATGCACAAGCTGCCTTGGTTTATGGGCAGCTTTTTTTGTGCTTGAGCTAGGAATAATTAACCTGACATGGCTATAATCCTTGTAGGGTGCGTCACAGAGTGATCATCTTCATAAAAAACGCCAAACTTGATGATGTGACGCACCAGGAAACTTGAACTAGGAATAATTAACCTGACATGGGTATAATCCTTGTAGGGTGCGTCACAGAGTGATCATCTTCATAAAAAACGCCAAACTTGATGATGTGACGCACCA
>NZ_JARPLC010000011.1:38431-39677 GCF_032350395.1 Limnospira sp. PMC 289.06 | reverse complement strand
AAAAAACGCCAAACTTGATGATGTGACGCACCAGGAAACTATAATCCTTGTAGGGTGCGTCACAGAGTGATCATCTTCATAAAAAAACGCCAAACTTGATGATGTGACGCACCAGGAAACTATAATCCTTGTAGGGTGCGTCACAGAGTGATCATCTTCATAAAAAAACGCCAAACTTGATGATGTGACGCACCAGGAAAATGCCTTAGTTTATGGGCAGCTTTTTTTATTCATTATCAACAATGCCATAGGTATCTCGAATCAAATAGAGAGGTCTTCTTTTAACTTCCGCATAAATTCTGCCTAAGTATTCACCAATTACACCTAAACTAATAAGTTGAACTCCTCCCATAAATAGAATGGCTACCATTAAGGATGCGTAACCGGGAACATCAATGCCAAAAATTAAAGTTCTTACTATTAAAAATAGGGCGTAAATAAAAGCCCCAAATGATATCAATAATCCCATATAACTCCAAACTTTGAGGGGGAGGGCGCTAAAAGAGGTAATCCCTTCGATCGCCAAATTCCACAATTGCCAATAGTTCCATTTTGTCCGACCTTTATATCTCGGTAAGCGGTCATATTCTAGGGCGGTTTGTTTGAACCCTACCCACGCAAATAAACCCTTCATAAATCGATGAGTTTCGGGGAGTTTTTTTAAGGCTTCCACTACCTGACGATCCATCAATCGAAAATCTCCAGTGTCTTGGGGAATGTGAACCGGAGTCATCTTTTGCAGAAGCCGATAAAAACCATTGGCGGTTATCTGTTTCAGCCAGGTTTCTCCATGTCGCGATCGCCTTTTCGCGTAAACTACATCATAACCTTCTCGCCACTTTTCCAGCATTTCTACAATTAATTCCGGTGGGTCCTGTAGGTCAGCATCAATAGGAATGACTGCTGCACCTCTAGCATGATCTAAACCCGCTGTCAAAGCAATTTCTTTGCCGAAATTCCTTGACAAGTTAATCACTTTAATGTTATTATTGAAATGGTGGTGTTTAATAAGTTTGGCTAAGGTATCATCCTGACTGCCATCATTAACACAGATAATTTCATAGGTAATATGCAAAGGTTGAATCACAGCCAGCAACCTAGATAATAAGTAATCGAGGTTAGGTTCTTCGTTGTAGCAGGGAGCGACAATTGAGAGTTGAACTGTGGTGGGTTTTGCTGATGGTGGCAACACTGTAGAAATCAATTTATATTAACTCAAATTATATTAATAAGTGGTGCGTCAGGA
>NZ_JARPLC010000011.1:1571-38422 GCF_032350395.1 Limnospira sp. PMC 289.06 | reverse complement strand
GATAATTGTCCGGTGAGAATTGAGAGAGCCGGGTTATGACGCACCCTACGGAAAGACTAACCGGGTTAGTTAGTGGTGCGTCAGGAGATAATTGTCCGGTGAGAATTGAGAGAGCCGGGTTATGACGCACCCTACGGAAAGTGGTGCGTCAGGAGATAATTGTCCGGTGAGAATTGAGAGAGCCGGGTTCTGACGCACCCTACGGAAAGGTTATTGGTTACGAGGAGGAGGGGGACAGTCCAGGGACTGACGGGGTGATCATCAAATGTGAAAATAAGATTAGATATTAGACCAATGGGATAAATTGGGGACATACTAGAGAGCGGGGGGAAAGAGCGATCGCATGAAATACCACCGCATGGTTGAAAACAGCACCAACTACCAAAGACAGACCACTATGAGTAAGCAACTTTGGATTTATGATACAACCCTACGAGACGGAGCCCAGCGCGAAGGACTCTCTCTCTCCCTAGAAGATAAACTCCATATAGCGCGGAAACTAGACCAACTAGGTATTCCGTTTATTGAAGGGGGTTGGCCCGGCGCTAACCCGAAAGATGTACAATTATTTTGGCGACTGACGGAAGAACCCCTCAGCCAAGCGGAAATAGTGGCTTTTTGTTCGACCCGTCGCCCCCATACCACCGCAGCAGAAGATCCTAGCCTCAAACCGATTTTATCAGCCGGAACCATCTGGATTACCACCTTTGGCAAATCTTGGGATCTCCATGTTACCGAAAGCCTGAAAACCAGCCTAGAGGAAAACCTGGCAATGATCCAGGATACAATCGAGTTTTTCCGCAGCCAAGGGAGGCGGGTAATTTATGATGCTGAACATTGGTTTGATGGCTATAAAAACAACCCAGAATATGCCCTAGAAACGCTAAAAGCGGCTGTAGCAGGGGGGGCTGAGTGGTTAGTGCTATGTGATACTAATGGTGGTACACTGCCCCACGAGGTAACTGCGATCGCCAAAACCGTAGTTACAGCCCTAGCCAATTGGGGTGAAACCTCCGTACAGGTAGGCATTCACACCCACAACGACTCAGGAACCGCCGTTGCTAATGCTTTAGCAGCAGTCATGGAAGGTGCTACCATGATTCAAGGGACCATTAACGGTTATGGGGAACGGTGCGGCAATGCCGATTTGTGTACTTTGATACCTAATTTACAGTTAAAATTAGGCTATTCTTGCATCGCCAATGAACATTTAAGTAAACTGTCGGAGTCTAGTAGATTTATTAGTGAGGTGGTTAATCTAGCCCCAGATGACCATGCCCCGTTTGTGGGCTTATCGGCTTTTGCCCATAAGGGGGGGATTCATGTTTCCGCAGTGGAACGCAACCCGTTAACCTACGAACATATCGCCCCGGAAGAGGTGGGAAATAAACGGCGAATCGTGATTTCTGACCAGTCGGGATTAAGTAATGTTTTGGCGAAAGCGCGAAACTATGGTATTAACTTAGAACGGGATAATCCAACCAGTCGGCAACTTTTGCAACAGTTGAAAGAATTGGAAAATCAGGGTTATCAATTTGAGGCGGCGGAGGCGAGTTTTGAGTTATTGATGCGGTCAGCTTTGGGGACTCGGAAACAGTGGTTTGAAATTCGCGGTTTTCAAGTGCATTGTGACAAGTCGAGTCTGGCTACCTGTAACTCCCTAGCTACGGTGAAGGTAATTGTAAGCGATCGCGAACTTTTAGAAGTAGCCGAAGGTAACGGACCTGTCTCGGCCTTAGATGCAGCCTTGCGGAAAGCCCTGCAAAATTTCTACCCAGAAATAGCCGAATTTCAACTGCGCGATTATAAAGTGCGGATTTTGGATGGTAAAGCGGGAACTTCTGCCAAAACTCGTGTATTGGTAGAATCTAGCAATGGTCATCAGCGTTGGACTACCGTAGGAGTCTCTACTAATATCCTAGACGCATCCTATCAAGCGGTCGTAGAAGGTTTAGAATATGGCTTAATGTTGCAACAGCAAACCCCATCCAATTCAGTTATATTAGCCGAATCCTCACTGTAAAATAGACAGTGATAATCCCCTAGGGATGCGATGATTGCCATAGCATAAAATGGCAATAATAGCAAGAGTATTAAGCAGAAATTGTCACAAATATAAAAAATTGATGACAATTTCTCAGGTAATCCCAACCATAATTTATCCTAGGCATCAGAGATGGAGAATGTTATGCAGGACCAAAAACAAGCCGTAAAAAGAGTAACAGGAGCCTTTGCCCTGATTGATAGCCTGCGCCGCCACGGTGTGCAGCATATTTTTGGCTATCCAGGAGGTTCAAATTTACCCATTTACGACGAGATATATAGAGCCGAACAAGCCGGGGAAATCAAACATTATCTGGTGCGCCACGAACAAGGAGCGGCTCACGCTGCCGATGGATATGCCCGGAGTACCGGAAAGGTGGGGGTATGTCTAGCCACCTCTGGACCGGGAGCCACTAATTTAGTTACAGGTCTAGCCACGGCTTATCTGGATTCTGTCCCGGTGGTAGCCATTACTGGACAAGTACCTCGCAGCGCCTTGGGGACAGATGCTTTTCAGGAAATTGATATTTTTGGGATTACCCTACCCATTGTTAAACATTCCTATCTAGTCCGCGAACCTTCGGAATTACCGAGAATTGTGGCTGAGGCATTTCACCTAGCCAGTAGTGGCAGACCGGGACCTGTGTTAATTGACATTCCCAAAGATGTGGGTAATGCTCAAATTGATTATATTCCGGTAGAGCCAGGGTCAGTGCGACGGGTGGGATATCGTCCCACGGTGCGGGGAAATCCTCGACAAATTAATCAGGCTTTACAGTTGATTTCTCAAGCTACTAAACCCCTCCTATATGTGGGGGGAGGTGCAATTATGGCGGGGGCTCATGCTGAAATAGCCGAATTGTCGGAACGCTTCCAAATACCAGTTACTAGCACTTTGATGGGAAAAGGTGCTTTTGATGAAAATCACCCCCTATCTCTGGGAATGTTGGGAATGCACGGAACCGCCTATGCTAATTTTGCGGTGAGTGAATGTGATTTGCTGATCGCGGTGGGGGTTCGCTTTGATGACCGGGTGGCGGGAACCGGAGATAAATTCGCCCATAGCGCTAAGGTGATTCATATTGATATTGACCCGGCGGAAGTGGGCAAAAATCGCACGACTGATGTTCCTATTGTGGGAGATGTGCGACAGGTTTTGGGGGATATGCTACAACGTAGCTATCAGTTGGGAACGGAAATTAAGCCGGAACAAACCCAGGAATGGCACTCGCGCCTTCAGCAATTGTATAACCAATACCCCCTGACTATTCCTCACCCGGAAAATGGTCTCTCTCCCCAAGAGGTGATTGTGGAACTTAGCCATCAATGTCCTGATGCTTTCTATACTACTGATGTGGGTCAGCATCAAATGTGGGCGGCGCAATTCGTGAAAAATGGCCCCCGACGTTGGATGACTAGCGGCGGTTTAGGGACTATGGGTTACGGTTTACCTGCTGCTGTGGGGGTTAAGGTGGCTCATCCTGATGATACGGTTATCTGTATTAGCGGTGATGGTAGTTTCCAAATGAATATGCAAGAATTGGGAACTATTGCTCAGTATGGTATTGGGGTTAAGGTGATTATTCTCAATAATGGCTGGTTGGGAATGGTGCGCCAGTGGCAACATATGTTTTATAATGATCGCTATGAGGCTACTAACCTCGAAGATGGAACCCCAGAATTTGCCCGGTTGGCTGATGTTTATGGCATTGAGGCTATGACTGTCCGCCTACGGTCCGATTTGCCAAAGGCGATCGCTAAAGCCCTGTCTCACAACGGTCCGATGATCCTAGATGTTCGGGTTACCCGTGATGAGGACTGTTACCCGATGGTAGCCCCCGGTCACGATAACAGCGATATGATGGGTTTATCGAGTTAGTTGCTCTTAACCCTCACCCCCCTTCACCCCCCTAGTGCTGTCCTCCGCGTCAGCATGGGGGGGTGTTGTGTCTGAGAGCAAATATTAAATTAACCTTAAAAAACGCCATATTGATTTACAAAAATTCGCAAAAATTAATAATGTTTTGTTTGATTAACTAGGTGTAAAATTGGTGACAAAATATCCTAAATTAAAAGGTAGTTCACTCTCAATCCCTAACCGGAAGTATCTATCCTAATATTAACCGGAGACTAAGGGAAACTGAGAGCAGCGAAGTCCCACGGTATCCCGGTTGTGAATTGTTGAAAAAATCGGAATTTTCCGAGAAAGGATTTCTCGGTCAAAAAATCACAATTGCCACCGTGTTATAATCATTGATTTATCCGGTTTCAGGAGAGCGTCCTATGACAAGTAATGTTGCATCAGAAAACCGTAATGTCGCCATTGTCGGCCCCTATTTGAGTGGTAAAACGGCTTTGCTAGAAAGTCTGCTGTTTGCCACAGGAACAATTACCCGTAAAGGTACGGCTAAAGAAGGCAACCGTATCGGAGATGGCGTAGCTGAGGCTCGCGATCGCAATATGAGTGTAGAAATCAATGCCGCTTATACTCAATATGGCGGCATTAACTTTACCTTCCTCGACTGTCCAGGTTCGGTAGAATTTGCCCAAGAAACCTATAACGGCCTCATGGGTGCGGGATTAGCAATAGTGGTTTGTGAACCGGAACCCAGTCGCATTCTCACCCTATCGCCCCTATTCAAATTTTTGGATGATTGGGAAATTCCCCATATTGTGTTCATTAATAAAATGGATCGGGCTTTCTCTGATGAAGAAGGCTGCAACCTCAACTTTTTAGAGTTATTAAATGCCCTGAAAACTGTATCGAGTCGCCCCATAGTTCCCCAAGAATATCCGATCGCCAAAGGTTCAGAATTAATTGGTTTTATCGATTTAGTTACAGAACAAGCCTATAACTACCATCCCGGTGCGGCATCAGATCCAGTTCCCATGCCCGAAGAACTTAAAGAGTTGGAACACGCCGCCCGCCAGGAGATGTTAGAACAATTATCTAACTTTGATGATCACTTGTTGGAAGAACTTCTTGAAGAAATTGAACCCCCCACCGAGGAAATTGTCAAAGACCTAAAAATGGAATTGGGGGCGGATTTGATTGTTCCGGTATTTTTCGGAGCGGCTGAATTAGAATATGGAGTGCGATCGCTTCTTGATGCCCTAGTCCGAGAAGCCCCAGAACCCAGCTTAACGGCCGAACGTCGGGGACTCAAAGGAACAAGTGATATCCCGATCGCCCAAGTCCTGAAAACCTTTTACACCCCCCAAGGTGGTAAACTCTCCCTAGTGCGAGTCTGGCAGGGAGAACTTACCGAAGGCATTGTTCTTAATGGTGTACGCGCGGCTGGAATGTACCGTTTGCTGGGACAACAAACCCAGGGCGTGCAACTTGCCAAAACTGGGGAAATTGTCGCCTTGGCGCGTATGGAGGGCATCAAAACCGGTGATACTTTGACCACTCAACCCGATCGCCTCAAAGCACCCTTACCTACAGCCCAGGTATTGCCACCAGTATTGGCATTTGCGATCGCCCCTGAAAATCGCAAAGATGAAGTAAAACTCAGCGCCGCCCTCACCAAAATGATCGAGGAAGATCCCTCTCTAACTTGGGAACAAAACACCGACACTCACCAGGTTATCCTCTGGGGACAGGGAGAAATTCACCTGAAAGTAACCCTTGATCGCCTACGCCGCAAGTACAACTTTCCCATAGTGACCTCGCCGCCTCAAATTCCCTATAAAGAAACCATCCGTTCTAATACCAACTCCCACGGGCGCTACAAACACCAAAGCGGCGGACATGGACAATTTGGTGATGTTTATTTAGATATTACCCCCTTACCTCGTGGTGAAGGTTTTAACTTTAATGAAACCATTGTCGGCGGCGCGGTGCCAAAACAATATATTCCCGGTGTGGAAATGGGCGTGCGAGAATACCTCCAACAAGGTCCCCTAGGTTTCCCCGTCGTTGATGTTTCTGTCACCCTGACCAATGGTTCCTATCACTCTGTGGATAGTTCCGAACAGGCTTTTAAACAAGCCGCCAGGCTGGCTATGCAAACGGGTATGGCTAAATGTAACCCCACTTTGCTCGAACCTATTGTTACGGTGGAGGTATGCGCCCCAAATGAGTTTACCTCTCAACTGTTCCAATTGATTACTACTCGCCGTGGTCAAATTTTGGGTTATGAACCTGTGGCTGACTGGAAAGGTTGGGATCAGGTGTCGGCTTATTTACCACAGGTGGAAATGCAGGATCTCATTGTGGAATTGCGATCGCTAACTATGGGGGTCGGTTACTTTAACTGGAAGTTTGACCATTTACAGGAAGTCCCCGAACAACTAGCCCAAAGGGTATTAGCCACTGTTGCTGATAATAGCAATGGCGGCGGCGGAAATAGCAAATCCAAAAGCTAACTCGTTTTAACCCTCAGACTTGAATTCAAAGGACGATCAGCTGATCGTCCTTTTTAGCAGGTCTGGGGTCACTAACTCCCCTATACCTGACACCCATTCTGATTGGCTGTATGATCAAACGTTACCTTTGTGATCAGCCACTTTAGCATATCCTTACCCATGGAAGTTTTTCTTACTCTGTCTATAGTTGTTCTCGCCCTGATTAGTTTTATAGTCGAATGGCTACCTGTAGATTTAACAGCGATCGCCGTTACAGTTTTATTAATGTTCCTGGGTTTAGTCACTCCCGAACAGGGAATTTCTGGTTTTGGCAATTCAGCCACCATTACCGTTATGGCTATGTTTATCCTCAGCGCCGGAATTACCCGCACTGGAGTCATTCAAATTATACGCGATCGGCTAATTAAATGGGGTGGAAAGCGCATCAATCAACAGCTTTTTGTCATGGGTAGCTTAGTCGGACCCATTTCCGCCTTTATTAATAATACAGCAGTCATCGCTATTTTTCTACCCATCATCGAAGATTGGTGTAAACAGCAAAAAACCTCCCCCTCCCAATTTCTCATTCCTCTTTCTTACGCTTCAATTCTCGGAGGAATGATTACAGTAATTGGCACATCAACTAATATTCTCGCTGGCGGAATATCTGAACAATTAGGTTATGGAAACTTTCATATTTTCCAGTTTACAAGCGTGGGACTATTAACCTTTTTAATTGGGTTATTATACATTTCCTTAATTGCCCCCAAGCTCCTACCCAAACGAGAATCACGCATCAATAGTGCCATGGAAAACAGCTATGATTTGCAGGAATATCTCAGTGAAGTAGTCGTCACTAATACATCCAGTTTAGTCGGACAAACCCTCCGGGAAAGTGAAATTCAACGCAAATTTGACCTAGACGTATTAGAGTTAGTTCGCAACAAAATTCACCTCCCCCAACCCGTAGCCGATAAAGTCTTAAAATCCGGAGATATTCTGATTATTCGTAGCACCCGTGAAGATTTACTCAAAATTAAAAACGAAAGAGGTTTAGATCTTTTACCTGATGTCAAATTTAGGGAACAATCCCTAGAAACAGTCCTGAGTTCTGGAGAAGAAAAAATCGCCGAAGTCTTGATTTTATCCAACTCCCGTTTAATTGGTACTACCCTCAAAGATTTACGCTTTAGACAGCGGTATAATGTCACCGTATTAGCCATCCGTCGCGGTGCCGAATTAGTCCAAGGACGCTTAGGAAAAATCAAACTCAGATTTGGTGACTTATTATTAGTCCAAGGTCCAAAAGAAAGTTTTATTGGTTTACAAACTACTAGGGAACTTTTAGTCTTAGAACAGCGCGACATCGACAACTTACGCACCGAGAAAGCCGGAATAGCCATTGGCATTACTTTAGGCGTAATTGCACTAGCAGCCTTCAAAATAGTTCCCATTTTAGTTAGTGCTTTAGCCGGAGTGATTTTGATGGTCGCCACTGGATGTCTAAAACCCGGTGAAATGTATGGTGCTGTTCGTTGGGATGTAATTTTTCTATTAGCCGGATTAATTCCCCTAGGAATTGCTATGGAAAATTCCGGCGCAACTGAATGGCTGGCTAATAATTTAGTGTCTGTCGGCGGTCATCTTTCCGGGTATTGGGTGTTAACATTTTTCTTTATCATCACAGTTTTATTAACAGAAGTTCTCTCAAATAATGCCACCGTAGTACTCATGATTCCCATTGCTGTCCGAGTAGCTGAAACCCTGCAATTAAATCCCTATGCCTTTATGTTTGCGGTCACTCTCGCCGCTTCCTGTAGTTTTATGACCCCCATTGGCTACCAAACTAATACCATGGTTTATAGTCCCGGAGGTTATAAATTCTCCGACTTTACACGAGTTGGCTTTCTTCTCACCCTCTTAATGACCATTGCGGTTCCCTCATTGATCACATTATTTTACGGTCTTTACCCTAACTGATAATCCCTCAAATTAGGAAACATCAAATCTCAAAATCTGGCAACTTAAAACCGCCCATAATCACCAGATTTACTCTGATTAAAATGGCTCATGGTCGGTCTAATCATCGGAATGGGACTCTTCCCCCAACTGTTCTAGTTTAAATTCTAAGGCGGATAGTCTAACTTCTAATTGATCAAGTTTTTCCTGCTGAGATGATATTCCCAGATAGGATCTCAAGGCATCAATGACCAGATCTGACTTGGATTGTCCAGTGATTTCTACCCGCGCCATGAGTGCTTCGTGTACCTCAGAAGGAATCCTGACACCTAGGAATGGATTGGGCATAGTTTCAATAAAATTGCATTTTTGACAATGAATGCCAACAGTGTGTTAATAATATCAGTCTCTTGCTACACTGCCTATCATTAACCCAACGGCGTAGTGTGGGACTTCTTTTGACATCGAGTGAAAAGAATCTTGGTCTGATCTGTTAATTTATTAACAGTAAAGCTAAGATCTCCATTCTTGTAAACGGTTTTTTGTAAAGTTTTTTTGCATAACCAAAAGTTATGTAAAGAACCTTAAACAAAAATTGATAACATTACGAAAACATATGTTATCATCAAACCCAATATCTCCTGTCCAACTGAGCCCGGGGACTGAGAGAGTCCCTAGCCAGTTTTGCTCAAAGGCCGATCGATAAAAATTACTGGGAGCAAACATGACCATAAAAGCACGGCTTGACGAACGGCGCAATCCTGAAAAAATCCTCATCGCCGATGATGAGTCTGCAATTCGGCGTATTTTGACAACCCGTCTGTCAATGGTCGGTTACAGTGTTGTCGCAGCAGCAGATGGCTTACAAGCTATTGAAATGTTCGATCGCGAAAGTCCAGACCTGGTAGTTTTGGATGTAATGATGCCAAGACTTAACGGTTACGGGGTTTGTCAAAAAATTCGAGAAATTTCTGATATTCCCATCATTATGTTAACCGCCTTGGGAGATGTGGCCGATCGCATTACCGGTTTAGAATTGGGGGCTGATGATTACCTCACTAAACCCTTTTCTCCCAAAGAATTGGAAGCCCGCATTCACGCTATCCTCCGTCGGTTCAAAGATAACGCATCTTCCCATGATCTAAGTCCCGAAGTCATCCAAGTTGATACTCTCCGCATTGACACCATTAAACGACGGGTTTACAAAGGCGATAAATTGTTGCCCCTCACATATATCGAGTTTAACTTGCTCGAACTGTTGTTTAAGCGTTCTGGTGAAGCGGTTTCTCGTTCCGAAATTCTGCAACAATTGTGGGGTTACACCCCCCGCCGCATTGCCGATATGCGCGTTGTTGATGTTCATGTGGCTCGCCTACGAGCTAAAATTGAGACTGATCAGCGTAATCCTGAGTATATTCTCACGGTTCGCGGTATTGGCTACTCTTCCCAGCGACTTGCAGCAGTGGAAGAACCAATTGGCGCATAATTAATATCAATCCTCCAAAATAAAATCGATTTGAATAAAACTTAACAAAAACCCATTCTGGTCAGAGCATAACCAGGGTGGGCTTTAATTTCGAGAAGTGATAATATCCAATTAGATTGAATTGGTAGACCCAATGTTCAGGTGGTTTCTCTCTTTCGTGCTAACTATTGCTTTGATAGTAGTCATCAGCGATGCTGACCTCCAGAGTCAGCCAAGTCTTCAAATCGATATGACACCCGGACCATATATTAAAGTTGATCAGTTTGGTTATCGTCCCCAAGATCATAAAGTCGCTGTAATTACCACTCCCGAAGTGGGTTTTAATGCCCAGGAATCCTTCTCACCAGGGACTACCTACGAGGTTCGGGATGCTAATTCTCATCAACAAGTTTATTCGGGTCAAATTCAGCTCTGGATGGATGGTAAAGTTCATTCTCAATCAGGCGATCGCGGTTGGTGGTTTGACTTTTCCCCGCTCAACAAACCAGGTTCCTATTATATCATAGATGCCGCCAATCAACAACGTTCTTTTGAATTTGAGATTAGGGATGATGTCTATAAACAGGTTCTTATCACTGCTGTCCGTACCTTTTTTTATCAGCGCAGTGGCTTTCCCAAACAACCCCCATTAGCTGACCCTAGATGGACTGATGGCGCGGCTTTTTTAGGACCCGGACAGGATACAGAGGCGCGCTATGTTTATGACAAAGATAACCCGGCTTTGGCTCGCGATATGCGTGGCGGTTGGTTTGATGCGGGAGATACTAATAAATATGTGACTTTTGCGACTCCGGTAATTCATCAACTTTTAGATGCTTACTCCCACAATCGGGAGATTTGGACTGATGATTTTAACATTCCCGAATCGGGGAATAATCTCCCAGATATCATCGATGAGATTAAGTATGAGATTGATTGGTTAAAACTGATGCAGGATGATGATGGGGGAGTGTTTATTAAACTGGGTACGATTGATCATAATAATCCAGAGATTCCTAGTCTTGATCAACGGCCCCGTTATTATGCTCCTAAATGTTCTTCTGCTAGTATATCGACGGCGGGAATGTTCGCCCATACTGCGTTAGTTTTTCGGGAATTTCCAGTTCTTAATGAGTATGCAGAAGACCTGCAAAATAGAGCGATCGCCGCTTGGGACTGGTTTCAATCTAACCCCAAACGGACTGATTGTGATTCCCAGACGATTAAATCTGGGGATGCAGATAGAACCGAACGGGAACAAAAAGGGGGAACTGTAACGGCGGCGGTTTATTTATTACAACTCACCGGAGACACCAAATATAATCAATATATACGCGCCAATTTAACGGAAACTCAACCCTTTAAAGATGATACTTGGTCAAGGTATAGCTCCTATGAAGGGGATGCCCTATTATTGTACACTCAACTAGCCAATGGCGATGACAATATCCAACAACAAATAAGCGATCGCTTTCGGGAAATGGTGCTAAGTAATAAAGCATCCTACGGTAATTCTGACCTCGACCCATACCGTGCTTATATGAGCGACCCTCAATATCATTGGGGTAGTAACCTAGTGGAATCAAACTATGGTAATACCAACTATGATGTCTTGCTGTATGAGGTAGACCCAGACCACGCCGACAGCTATAAAATCCGAGCCTTAGACCATCTCCATTACCTGCACGGTGTCAACCCATTAAGCATGGTTTATTTAAGCAATATGTATGAATACGGAGCCGAAAAATCCGCTAACAAAATGTATCATCAGTGGTTCGGCGGGGGCATTTATGATCATGCTTTAAACTCTCCCAGTGGTCCGGCTCCTGGCTATTTAGTAGGGGGACCAAATCAATATTATACTGGCTCATCTAAACCCCCTGTTGGTGAGCCTCCCATGAAGGCATATTTTGATGAAAATGACCCCCGCAAAAAAGCCTGGGAAATTACCGAACCCGCCATTTATTATCAAAGTGGCTATATCAAACTTTTGTCTAACTTTGTCAGTTCCCCTAGCCACTAAATTCCCTCACGCCTAACCCCTCCCCATTGGTGGGAGAGGGGAGTTTAGATGTACATCAATGGGGAATGGCTATTTTAATGGAGAAAATGACGCATTCCGGTGATTACCATAACCAGACCTAATTCATTAGCGGCATTAATGGAATCTTGATCTCGGATACTGCCGCCCGGTTGAACAATAGCCTCAATACCAGCAGCAGCAGCCGTCCTTACCGAGTCATCAAAGGGGAAGAAACCATCACTAGCAAGGAATCCCCCCTTAGCGTTTTCTCCGGCTTGTTCTAGGGCAATTTTAGCGGCTCCTACGCGATTCATTTGTCCGGCTCCTACCCCTATAGTGGTGCGGTTTTTGGTGACCACGATCGCATTAGATTTAACGTGCTTGGCAATTTTCCAAGCAAACAATAACTCAGCCAATTGTGCCGAGGTAGGTTTTTTTTCGGTCACTAATTGCCAATGGTCAGGGATATCGATTTCATCATCACAGGTCTGGACCAAAAAGCCCCCAGCAATTAGCTTAATAGTTTCTTTGGGACCCGAAACTAAATCCGGCAAAATCAACACCCGCAAATTAGCCTTTTTCTTGAGAATAGCCTCAGCTTCTGGTTCACAACTGGGGGCGACAATGCACTCTAAAAAAGTTTTGGTCATGGCTGTAGCCGTCGCCGCATCAATGGGACGGTTGAGCGCAACAATACCCCCAAAAGCAGAAACCGAGTCCGCAGCAAAAGCCCGTTGATAAGCCTCAGATAAACTATTAGCGATCGCCGCCCCACAGGGGTTAGTATGTTTAAGAACAGCCGCCGCCGGTTCATCAGTGAACTCGCAAATAATCCGTCTAGCCGCTTCCAGGTCCACCAAGTTATTGTAACTGAGGGGTTTTCCCTGCAAAATTTTACCCGCCGACCAGCCATTAGGGACAGTTCCGGTTTGATACCAGGCGGCGGGTTGGTGGGGGTTCTCGCCGTAGCGGAGGGCTTGTATTTGGTTTCCGGCGACAGTGTAGCTAGTGGGGAGGGGATTAGTTTCGGTGGTGTTTTGATGTTCTAAATAAGTAGCGATCGCCCGATCATAAGCCCCAGTATGACGGAAGGCTTGTAAAGCGCAGCCTTGGCGAAATTCTAAACTAGGTTCGCCGCCGCTGTTTCGCATTTCTTCGAGATAGTCCCCATATTGGTTAGGCTGACACAGGACAGTCAAATGGGCGAAATTTTTAGCAGAAGCCCGCAGCAACGTAGGGCCACCGATATCAATTTGTTCGATCGCCTCTGGTAGGGTAACATTTTCCGATGCAATAGTTTGTTCAAATGGGTACAGATTAACCACTACCAGGTCAATGGGGCGGATCTCATGCTGTTGTAATTGTTCCACGTCCTGGGGAATATCCCGACGCGCAAGGATACCCCCATGAATGCGAGGATGCAGGGTTTTAACTCGTCCCCCCAGAATTTCGGGAAATCCTGTATAGTCAGAAACCTTAGTAACAGGTAGTCCCGCCTCTTGGATAGCTTTAGCAGTTCCCCCACTACTAATCAGGTCAAAGCCAAATTCTTCCACAAGACTTCGGGCTAAGTCAATCAGTCCAGTTTTGTCAGATACACTTAATAGAGCTAAACGGGCCATTTTTCCAAGATTTACAAAGCAACTTCCCTATCTTAAAGTCAACAGACCATTCCAGTTAAAGGCATAATTGAGAAACTATAGCCAATTGATTAGCAAATTATCGGCAATTTCTACGGAGTAACCACAAGATTAAATTAAGATTACACTAAGATTACATTAACTCATAGAATCGATGTCTTGAGGTAGGGGTGGGTTTTCATATCCTAAATCTGGCGGTAAATTATCTCCATGAGTAGCTTCGACAGCAAGGCGATCGCAAATTTCATTTTCGCGATCGCCCGCATGACCTTTTACCCAGACAAATCGGACTTGATGTTCCTCACACAAAGCTAATAATTGCGCCCACAAATCCGGATTTTTCGCCCATTCCTTCTGGCTACGTCGCCATCCATTCTTTTGCCAACGTTTAGCCCACCCCTGAGTCATAGCATCTACGAGATATTTAGAATCACTATAGAGAGTCACACAACAGGGAAATTTGAGGGCTTGTAAAGCGGCGATCGCTCCCATCATTTCCATGCGGTTATTAGTAGTTAGTCGGAAGCCTCCTGATAATTCCTTTCGGTGACTACCACACATCAACACAGCCCCATATCCTCCCTTCCCAGGGTTCCCGCTACAGGCTCCGTCTGTATAAATTGTCACCTTAGTTAGGCCCATATTCATAATAATTTATTCTCTAATTTATTCCATCAGAAATCATATCATTGTCGGTTTTGTCAGTTCACAATTTATCAAAATCATATCTAAAATATGTATGATTCAACTGTAATTGATATCTAAAATATTGGTTAATACTGCCGTTGTCTGTGACTATGATCATAGACTATATGAGACAAAGATACTGCGACTTAGGCTTATTGTTATGTATAATCTTCCCTGCCCTATGCCCTATTTTATCAGTGTTAATCAATCAATACTCACGGGTACAAATAAAAAAACAAGGGTACAAACAATGTTGCACCCTTGCCGATTAATACGGTAGGGTGCGTCAGACCGGGAGAATTTTGATGATGAAATGCTCATAAACTCTTCTGACTGACGCACCTAGGTAATTAATTAACCAAGAAGTTCCTTAGCTTTCGCCACCACATTATCAACGGTGAAGCCGAATTTTTCCAACACCACACCGCCAGGAGCAGACGCGCCGAAGGTGTCAATACTGATAGTAGCACCCTCATCAGTCACATAGCGGCACCAGCCAAAACTAACACCGGCTTCCACCGCCAAACGTTTCTTAACAGAGGCGGGGAAAACAGACTCCTTGTAAGCAGCATCCTGCTTCTCAAACAATTCCCAACTAGGCATAGAAACCACGCGGACTTTTTTACCCTCTTCCCGGAGTTTAACCGCCGCATCAACACAGAGGTAAGTTTCCCCACCAGTACCAATCAGAATAATATCAGGGGTACCATCACTGTTATCACTAAGGATATAAGCACCCTTAGCCACATTGTCGATAGAACTACCTTCGAGGTTAGGCAGATTTTGGCGAGAGAATGCCATCAAAGTGGGATAGTGACGGTTTTCGATCGCCACCTTATAGGCTCCAGAAGTCTCATTACCATCAGCGGGACGAATCACAGTCAAATCAGGAATCAACCGCAGAGAAGCGATATGTTCAACGGGTTGGTGAGTCGGGCCATCTTCACCCAAAGCAATAGAATCATGAGTCATCACCCACAGCACGGGAGCTTCCGACAGAGCCGACAACCGGATAGAATTACGCATATAATCCGTAAACACCAGGAAGGTCGCGCCATAGGGAATCAGACCCGAACGGTGCAGGGCGATACCATTACAAATGGCTCCCATAGCGTGTTCACGCACCCCAAACCGGAGGTTACGATTTTGGTATTGACCCTTTTGGAAATCTCCCAAACCTTTGAGTAAAGTCTTATTAGAGGGAGCCAAATCAGCAGAACCGCCAACCAATTCAGGAAGAACCCCAGCGATCGCATTTAGAGTAGCACCGGACTGGTTACGGGTCGCATCAGCCTTAGTTTCCGGCGTATAGGTAGGCAGAGATTTTTCCCATCCTTGGGGAAGTTTCCCACTCAGCAAGCGTTCCAGAGTCGCCGCCTCTTCAGGATACTTAGATTTGTAGGTTTCAAAAGCTGCTTTCCACTCATCCTCATAATTCGCACCCCGCTCGACTGCTTTGCGGAAATGCTTAATTGCATCATCAGGAATCACAAATTCAGGATAACTCCAACCCAGATGATCACGGGTAGCCTGTACTTCTGCTTTACCCAAAGCGGCACCATGAACGTCATGGCTGTTAGCTTTGTTAGGAGAACCAAAACCGATGGTGGTGGTAACTTTAATCAAGGAAGGCTTATCAGTGACCGCCTTTGCTTTCTCAATGGCGGTAGCGATCGCTTCCAAATCTGTATTACCATCAGCAACGTGCTGAACGTGCCAGCCATAGGCTTCAAAGCGTTTGCACACATCTTCAGTAAACGATATATCCGTAGATCCATCAATAGAAATATGGTTATCGTCATAGAAGGCGATCAGCTTACCGAGGCCCCAGTGTCCCGCCAAAGAACAAGCCTCTCCAGAAATACCTTCCATGTTGCAGCCATCCCCTAGGATGGCATAGGTATAGTGGTCTACCACAGTACAATCAGGCTTGTTAAAACGCGCCGCCAGATGAGCCTCAGCCAAAGCCAGACCCACAGCGTTAGCAATACCTTGTCCTAGGGGTCCGGTAGTCACTTCCACCCCTTCGGTGACGTGATTTTCTGGGTGTCCTGGAGTTTTCGACCCCCACTGACGAAACTGTTTAATATCATCGATGCTGACGCTATCATAGCCGGCCAGATGCAGAAGGGCATAATGTAGCATACAGCCATGACCTGCCGATAGCACAAAGCGATCGCGGTTGAACCATTTAGGGTTTTTGGGGTTATAACGCATAAAGCGATCCCAGAGTACAAAGGCCATCGGAGCCGCACCCATAGGAAGTCCGGGGTGGCCTGAGTTCGCTTTCTCTACTGCATCAATAGCTAAAAAACGAATTGAGTTAATGCAGAGTTGTTCAAGTGATTGGGTTGCAACAGCCATAGTTGTGTTTTTCTATATACTCGCTCTAAAGTGTGAGTGCCGGAGTAGAGAAACCAGATGATAATGGTTCTATTTTCAGAATTGCTCTGGAATCGCCCTCAGACTGCATCTGAGATCATCTCATTTTGAGGGACTATCAGGCAAGGGACTTGAAACTAAATTGATCGATCGCCAAATATCTAGGGAATGTTCTCCGCCAACACAGACTTTTTCTGCCACTGTCGGGCAGTAATCGATCCAGCCTATTCGGCTATCTCTACCGCCTGTGCAATTTCCATCATACCAAGATCTGGTCTCTACTTACCCCAACTCTGGCAGTGAACACCAGAAAAGTTTGGTAGATGGGTAGCCCGGTCTCTGAGCCAGCAGTGTGGAAAAGCGACGGGCGCGACTTTAGGCGCTGTCACGGTGCTATGATGGCAATTTTGATTATTCTGCCAGTCAGACCGACCGAATGAAAGGGGCTTAACATCTAGGCTAAGGGTATAGGTGGGTAGCTTGATGCAGGCGCAAAAATGTAGCTAGGGAAAAATAGAGCGATCGCCACTTGCCATTGTGGTAATTTTCATAGATATTGTGGGACAGTCTTAGTCAAAATTGGTAATCGGTTAAATTATTAAACAGAAATTATGGCTTTATATCTGGATTCTGCTATTGTGTCGGAAGCTGAAGCAGCTAGTCAATTGGGTTGGGTGAAAGGAGTTACCACTAATCCCACTTTACTGGCTAAAAGTGACCTATCCCCACAAGCAACTTTAAAAGCACTTAAACAACTGTTCCGGGGGGAGATTTACTATCAGTTAACTGCCTTAGATTTTGATAGTATGCTTGAGGAGGCTTGGGCAGCTTATAATATTTTGGGAGAACAAACAGTTTTAAAAGTTCCAGCCACTAGCTTAGGCTTTCAAGTAGTGGCTCATATATCCCCTAAAATTGCCTGTTCTGTGACGGGGATTTATAGTGCATCTCAAGCGGCTGTGGCTAAAGAAGCGGGGGCAAAATATGCGATCGCCTATGTAAACCGCGCCACCCGATTTTTAGGAGATGGAATCACCCTAGTTAAAGATATGGCCGAAATTCTCGCCGGAAGTGAAACCAAAATTCTCGCCGCCAGCATCAAGTCCCCAGAGGAAGCCGTCGCCACCCTCAAAGCTGGTGCTTATCACCTCACTCTCCCCTGGGATATTCTGCAATCTTTAACCACCCATGAACTCTCAAATCAAACTGTACAAGAGTTTCACCAAAATGGTCGGGGTTTACTCAGTTAATGGGCTAGGGTAAAGCCCCCACCCCAGAGGGGGTTATATTATCTTCGGTTAGGGTGAGATACTGCTACTGTGCCGCAAAAATCATCGGCAGCAAATTGAGGATTATTAACCCCCAAACCCGATAAATCATCAGATATTAAATCCGTGTTAACTGACTCCTTAGCAGACCATTTGGGAAAGTCACCTTTTTGATAGGTAGCAATTTGTTCTGGGGTGAGTAAATCCATAAAATCCGCCAATTCTCGATAGGTGATACATTTAACTTCTGGCTGACCACAAACGGCTTCAGCAAAGCGGAACATAGCATTCCAATAAGCGCCATTATTCCAGGCGGAAAAATGATGACCAATGTGGATAGGGGCGCGATTTCCTGTATAGTTAGCCTGAAAATAGTTTAGATAGGTTTGGAAAGTATCTTCTTCGTAGAATTGAGCATTAGCAGGGTTCGGCTTGGCTTGAGAATGAGCATAATAGAAATTATAGTCCATTGACAAGACATTTTTACGGGTTTTAGCGGTAGTTAAACTAGCGAGGGGGAAATTCCAGATGCCGTTTGGTTTTTGCGGCCAGTAGTTAGATTGAGCCACTTTACTGGTATCATAACGAAATCCTTTTTTTTGTAGGGTTTGATATAAACCAGGACCCTGACCCAATTCGGGGGCGCGAAATCCTTGGATGGCGGTTTTATCAAAGGCGAGACTACCTTCTAGGTTATTAATTTGGTAGGCTTCAAAAATAAACTTATCAAAATAGTTAAATTCTCGCGTCCAGTCCGCCTCAGTCCAGCGACTACCATCAAAATGACCTACTGCATGGGAGGCAATCTCATGACCTTCTTGATAGGCTAAATTTAGCTGTTCTAGGCGTTGTTTAACTTCTTCTGGGGTTCCTCCCCAACCGATCGCAGAATGGCCGACCCGGTGACGGCCAGGTGGGTGATAAAGTAGGCGATCGCCAGTATTGACAAAATACACAGCACTGATAAAATAAGTAAAGCGGAGGGGAATATTTTTAGCTGCCATTTGTTTAGTAAAATGGCGAGATTTTTGCCATGCTTCCAGAGAACGGGAACCGTCAAAAGCCAGCAGGACAAATTGAGGAGGGCGACTAGGGAGATTAATCAAACCTGCTTGAGCAATTAAACTTAATAGAAACTGTGAATCCCAACGATTAGATAAGCAGGAATTACCGCCACCTTGTTGTTGACAAGCAGTAATTAAATCTTGAGGAAAGGGTCCCAAAGAGTCGTTTCCTTCCATACAATAACCAGTAATGGCATTAAGATGAGAACCATTTGGACAGATATTATTTCCGTATGCTCGGCGAAATAATGTTTCCGACCATTGGTTATTGAAACAAGCGGAACCGCCGCCCCATTGGAGACATTTATTAATCATGTTTTGGGTGAGAGGTCCTGAAGCCATCTCACCATTAGAACAGAAATAGCCGCCGGGGTGATTAACGGTTTTTAGTTCCCATGTAACTGGTGTTTCTGGGTGGGTAGGGGGTGCAATTGATGGGGCTACAGGGGATAAATTCGATGATAAATTATTGACATTGTGGCAGGAAGTCAGGAAAAATAAGAGGCTAAAACCGGATAAAGTTTTGGGGAACCGCATATTTTTTAACATAACAATGATTGAATCAGGAAGGCAAATTATCCTTTAATCTCACCCTCAAAAAAAGGTGATTTCAAGAAAAAAACCGGATTTCCGATAGCCATGTATAAGAAACCCGGTTAAATTTGTCGCGACATATTGTAGATTTTGACAACCCCATTAGGCTTCTAAATGGAGATATTCAGGGGTTTTCAAAGGACGGGTGTAGCAGTCATGTTGATAGTTAAGCATGAAACCGTTGAGGGTCTTGAGTAGGTCTTCACGTCCTAGTAAATGTTCAATACGGTAGAGTGGTTCTCCTTGATGAAAGAGAATTAAGGTGGGTAGATTCTGAAGTCGATAGGTACTGGCCAGCTTTAAATTCTGGTCAGCATTAATACCCAATACCTGAACCTGACCTGTCCACTGGGTCTGGAACTGTTCCAGTTGAGGGACAATAAGTTTACACAGGCCGCACCAGGGAGCCCAGAAGTTAACGAGAATAGGTGTAGAAGCACTCAAGACCTCTTTAGAAAATTGCTGCTCACTGACCGATAAAAGCATGATGGCTCTAAATTTTATTAACGAACATTTTATATCCCTGGGATCATGCTACCAGCCTACGTTACTTGTGACACGAATTAATAGAGGATGAGCTTGCCAAAGTAGGATAATGAAAATGCCAACACCGAGATAAGCGGGACGGAGAAATTCCTGTATAACTAGGGTTTGCCGTCCCTGAATAATTGCCAAAAAGGGAATTACGGAGGTTTGGGATTTGAGGGTTTCAAAGGATTGGCCAAAACGGGCTTGTAAACGCCGATCGCCATGCCAAACTCCAAAGAGGTGATGTAAAACTAAACCAATGGAGGTCACGAGGGTAAAGGTGGTACCAATCCATAGGGTATGGGCAATACACCAGATGACTTGTCCGACCATTTGGGGATGTCGGGTAATACGGATAATGCCAGTTTGATGAAGATGGACTTGTGGTTTAGCGATCGCAGCAATTTCGAGTAGATTGAAAGTAGAGGGGTATAAAAACACAAAGGAGATAGCCGAGAGAACCCAAACGATAGGTTTAAGGGCGGGTACACCCTGGAGTTGCCAGAGTTGTAGGCCATCATAGCGGTGATTAAAGAAGTAGATAATCAAGACGACCGCCAGGGATAAACTGACCAGAGCGAAAAAAATGCGATATAACCGGGGACCGATAACCTGTTCGACAACAGGTCGGAGGGCAGCTAGACCACTATGGGCGATCGCAAAGCATAGCAGTAACCCCACCATCACGAAATGGCTAAGACTGAGCCATTGATCAGACATTTTGACTTCTCCAACGGATAATAAAGTTAACTCCAATACAGATCATCTCGCAGTATGCTCAAAGAAGACGATCCTCACATAGCTATTCTCGGATCTTTTGTCTGCCGATGAGGTTAACACCATGTCCGATCTTCCATTCACTTTAGATCAGTTACGCATTCTGCAAGCGATCGCTTCCGAGGGAAGTTTTAAGCGAGCGGCCGATCGCTTATATGTATCCCAACCAGCAGTGAGTTTGCAGGTGCAGAACCTAGAACGCCAATTAAATGTACCCTTATTTGATCGAGGAGGTCGTCGCGCCCAACTGACAGAAGCGGGTCATCTATTACTGAGTTATGGGGAAAAAGTCCTTTCCCTGTGTCAGGAAACCTGTCGTGCGATCGAAGACTTACAAAACCTGCAAGGAGGGACGCTAATTGTCGGTGCTTCCCAAACTACGGGAACCTATTTGCTACCTCGGATGATTGGGATGTTTCGCTCAAAATATCCCGATGTGTCGGTACAACTTCATGTTCACTCTACCCGTCGCACGGCTTGGAGTGTGGTTAACGGACAAATTGATTTGGCGATCGTGGGGGGGGAGATCTCCCCGGAATTGGCGCAATCATTAGAGGTGGTTCCCTTCGCAGAAGATGAACTAGCTCTGATCATGTCGGTTTCCCATCCCCTCGCCGGACAGGAGATTATCGAACATGATGATTTATACGACTTGCAGTTTATCAGTCTTGATGCTCAATCGACTATCCGCAAAGTGATTGACCAGGTATTGAGTCGGTCTGGGATTGATACCAGTCGCCTCAAAATCGAAATGGAACTAAGTTCTATTGAAGCGATCAAAAATGCGGTGCAGTCAGGTCTAGGGGTGGCTTTCGTTTCCACATCCGCCATTGAGAAAGAGTTACAAATGGGAGTATTGCAAATTCCTAAAATTGATCGAGTCACTATCAAACGGATGTTATCAGTGATTTATAACCCATTACGCTATAGATCTAAAGCCGCATCTGTATTCATAAAGGAGATTTTACCGAATTTCTCTAGTACACAACTCCCACCGGAAAATTTAGAGATTTCTGCTGGGTTGGCTAACGAACCTACCTCAGAACAGATGCCCTTGTAGTCTGGACTGGGGGTTCGACTTCCACCACATTAGCACATCAAATAGCAATTTTACTTAGTGATGTCAGACGTTCCGTTCACCCTGGATCAATTACGAATTCTGAAGGCGATCGCCTCTGAAGGGAGTTTTAAAAGAGCCGCCGATAGTCTCTATGTCTCCCAACCTGCGATCAGCCTACAAGTACAGAATTTAGAGCGACAATTAAATGTTCCGCTGTTCGATCGCGCTGGTCGCCGGGCTAAACTTACCGAGGCTGGACATTTACTGATTAGTTATGGGGAAAAGATCCTTTCCCTATGTCAAGAAACCTGTCGTGCGATCGAAGACTTACAAAACCTACAAGGGGGAACCCTAATTGTTGGTGCTTCCCAGACTACCGGAACCTATCTCCTACCTGGGATGATTGGGATGTTTCGGCAAAAATACCCAGATGTAGCTGTGCAACTCCATGTCCACTCTACCCGTCGCACGGCTTGGAGTGTTGCTAACGGACAAATTGACTTAGCCATCATTGGCGGTGAGATCCCGCCAGAATTGCAGGACTGTCTCAGCGTTCAACCTTATATTGAGGATGAACTAGCCCTAGTTTTGCCTGTGTTTCACCCCTTGGCTGAAAAAGACTTTATTCAAAAGGAAGACCTGTATAACCTCAAGTTTATCGCCCTAGATGCTCAATCGACTATTCGCAAGGTGATTGATCAAGTCCTCAGTCGCTATGATATTGATCCGCGTCGCTTACGGATTGAAATGGAACTTAACTCGATTGAGGCTATTAAAAATACTGTGCAAGCGGGACTGGGAGCCGCTTTTGTGTCTACTTCGGCTATTGAAAAAGAGCTACAAATGGGGATGCTGCATCGGGCCACCATTGATTCAGTAACGGTTAAACGGATGTTATCAGTAATTGTTAATCCTAATCGCTATCAATCTAAAGCCGCCGAAGCCTTCAGTCGCGAGATTTTACCTCTATTTTGTAATTCTGAGCAGCGGATGAATTGACCCCACGGTGGATTTTTGCCAAAATCCTAGGGTAGCCGCACTTTTTCAGTGAAAATCAATTCAGGCCATAAGCCCAACCTAACTTCTGATGAAAATCCACTGTACTCGCCCCGGTTGTCCCAAGCCAGATAACTTATATCCTGACCTTGATGATCATGCCAACCTCAAAACGGTACAACAGAAGTATTGTACTACCTGCGGTATGCCCCTGATTTTAGATGGGCGCTACCTAACCGAACGTCTATTGGGTCAGGGGGGGTTTGGGGCGGCGTTTTTAGCGCGCGATCGCCGATCGCCCAGTTTACGCACCTGTGTTGTTAAGCAGTTTCTCCCAGCCGGAGACTTGGACCCCCAACAATTAGCGATCGCCCAAGGACTATTTGAACGGGAAGCCCAGGTTCTCGATCGCCTCGGACACCAACATCCTCAAATCCCCAATTTGTTAGCCTATTTTCCCCTGGAAGCAACAGGTTGGCAAACTCGCACCCCTCAGCAATTTTTCTATCTAGTTCAAGAATATATCGACGGTCAGAACCTGGAACAGGAACTATCAAGCCGGGGTCCGTTTTCGGAAACTGAAGTGCTGGAAGTAATGCGGGAAATTCTGAATGTCCTGGAATTTGTCCACGGGGAAGATGTCATCCACCGCGATCTTAAGCCTTCTAATATTATGCGCGATCGCTCTGGCACTCTGCATTTGCTCGATTTTGGCGCGGTTAAGGAAGTCACACAAGCACCAGGAAATAAATCAACCGGTATCTATTCTGCCGGATTTGCTCCCCCAGAACAAATGCGAGGTCGCAGTGTCTATCCATCTACGGATTTATATGCTTTGGGGGTAACAGCAATTATGTTATTAACAGCCAAAGATCCTGAAGATTTGTTTGATAGCTACAGCAATGCTTGGCTTTGGAAAGATCAGGTGACAATTTCTGATTCCATAACTAACATTCTTGACCGAATGTTACAACCTACCCCTAGCGATCGCTTTGGCGCGGCTACAGAGGTATTAACAGCCCTCAATGCCATGATTTCGCCGCCACCGCCACCGATTTCGCCGCCACCGCCACCTCCTCCCGTAGTTCCTGCGCCTTCTGTAACTCCTCAAAGCGCGCCTGTGTCCGCACCAGTAGCTACTCAAATTCAAGCGCCAACCCCCACCGTCAGGCGACCTTTTTCGATCCTGGAAATTCTAGCATCAGCAGCATTTACCGGCTTTGATGGGGGATTACTGGTGATGGTATTGTGGTCGTTGTTAGATACAATACCTTTGAGTTTGGGGATTGCTGGCTTGCTGTTAGCGGGGTTACTATTAGCTCAAGTGCGCCGTTGGATTGAAAAATGGGATCTGCTGATTGTGGCTGGCATATCTTTTGCGATCGTGTTTTGGGTTGGCACTACACGCGGTAATCTTGAAGTTGCCCAGGTCATCATTTTACCAATATTGACAGCACTATCAGCCGTCGTGGCAACTTCCCTATTTCGTCTAATTTACGGGATTCTGAAACGGCTCATTTCATGAGTTGAACTAGAAGCACAAACGGTATTGGAGATTGGATAATGTCTCAAAAAAACGAAACAGCGATTCTGATTGTAGCCTTGCTGCTTACGGGAGGATTATTAGCCGTTGGGTATTTTGCCTTTACCCAGTGGCAATCACAAACTGAGGCAGACATTAGACCATCTCCGAGTTCCCCAACAGCTAGGAATGACTCCCGACCTAGGGCGATCAGTGCTGGGCAACAGTTATTGGTTGCGAGCACAACTTCCCCGGCTAAACAAGAGGGAATTGAGGCTTTGGCGGCGGGAGATTATTCTAGGGCTGTTTCCGAGTTGGAAGCCTCCCTACAGCAAAATCGCAATGATCCAGAAGCCCTAATTTATCTCAATAATGCCCGCATTGGTGCTGGACAGTCCCATACAATAGCCGTTTCTGTTCCTATCACTACGGCGGAAAATGCAGCCCAGGAAATCCTGCGGGGAGTGGCTCAGGCTCAAAATGAAGTTAACCAAGCCGGGGGTATTAACGGGGTTCCGCTGCGGGTGCTGATTGCTGATGATGCTAATAATCCTAATGTGGCTGAACAAGTGGCTCAGTCTCTAGTGGCTGATGACCAGGTTTTGGGGGTGGTGGGGCATTTTGCTAGTGATGTGACTGTGGCGGCATCCCCGGTTTATCAGCAGGGTCAGTTGGTGGCGATTTCTCCTACCAGTACGTCGATGGAGTTATCTAGGGCGGGGAATTTCATTTTTCGGACGGTTCCGAGCGATCGCTTTACGGCTAATGCCCTGGCAAAATATATGGTAGATAACCTGAATCTCAACCAGGCGGCTATTTTCTATAACGAGAATAGTAGTTATAGTCGTTCTCTCAAAGATGAGTTTACTACGGCTTTATATGGAGATGGCGGCGCTGTGGTGGCGGAGATTAATCTGGCTGAGGGGAATTTTAATAGCTTTGATGCGGTAGAATCAGTTACCCAGCAGGGAGCAGAGGCGATCGTATTATTGGCTAATACGGAAACCGTTAGTCAGGCTTTACAGGTGGTGCGTGTTAATGCTAGAAACTTGCCTGTTTTGGGGGGAGATAGTCTCTACAGACCTGAAGTGCTACAGGTGGGAGGCGATAGCGAGGGTATGGTGGTGGCTATTCCCTGGCATATTCTCAGCCACACTAATTCGGGGTTTCCAGAGGCGGCGACTCAGTTATGGGGTGGTGATATTAACTGGCGGACTACTATGGCCTATGATGCCACTAAAGCGTTGATTGCTGGTATTTCTGGAGATTCTAGCCGCCAGGGAGTTCAAAGGACACTATCAGAACCGGGGTTTTCGGCTAAGGGGGGTGGCGCAAATATCCGTTTTTTGCCTTCTGGCGATCGCAACCAAGCGGCCGAATTGGTTAAGGTTGAACAGGGAAGGCGATCGGGATTGGGTTATGATTTTGTGCCAGTTCCTTGATGTTTAAACGGGTGCGTTTTCGGCTATAATTGGCTGGGGATACTTTCGGGTATAGTCATCAACAGCAAGCAAGGAGATGGGAGGTGTTTGGTCGCCAACTGATTTATTTTTTATCATTATCTGGGTTCCGACCAAAATCTGCTGTCAACAGAAAGGTTTGGCGATCGCATTTTCGGCTATTGATGGATAGGGCGATCGCTATCTTAATTCTGGCTAACCTGAGTTTAGTCGTTTTTGACTTTATCTACCTCAGCAACCGCAATTTATATATACGCTTTGATGATTATCGCCAACAACGTTCTAACACTCCCCAAAGGAAATATTTACAACTCGTAGATAGTCTCCAAACCACCCTAGAACAGCAAGGCTTAAACTCTCCCCAAGTTGACCCTATCTTAGCCGAAATCAGACAATTTAGCCTCGAAATTCTCATAGAACAACCACCATTTCGGGTTCAAGACTCCCACGGAACTTTAGCAGCTATTAACAACCGACTCCAGGAACATCTCAACACCGATGACCTGGAAACAGCCATCAATACCTTTTGGAGTCGAGAATATTTCACCAATAATGGTTGGGAAAATTCCCTGAGATTTTTTAATATCAATTTACGACATCTATTTACACTATATGAACCTCAATTAAGCTATGATATCATTAAGGGAGTCGAAGCCTATCGACCCTCCCAAAACTATCTGATGCTCGTAGCAGATCTGCAAGCCATTTTAGAATATGAGGGTTTAGAATCGCCCCAAGTTGAACCCTTATTACAACAGCTTCAGCAACTCAGCACCGAGATGATAGACCGCAGTTATATCCCCCAAATTGACAACACTTTAGGGTTAATAACTCATATGAAATATAGGATGGTAGAACATATCCACGGTGGCGATCCATCCACGACTAATCACTTAACACCCACCTTAAAATTTTTGTATTCAATGAGGATATTAAGTATCCTCGCACCCGAAGTTATTTGGGTAGATCAGTCCTCAAGAGAAGCCTTTAGAACCTTCTGGAGTATTGATAACCTCAGCCAAAAAGGATGGGAAACAGAACTCGATTTTTTTGACAATCAAATAGCTACTTTAATGCGTCAGATGTATTTCCGTCACCTGGGAATAGATGGCGAATTTATTGACCGTTTTTGGCTAGTTGATTTACCTTGGGTAATTATTTTTTGGCTAATTTTTCTAGTGGAACTCTCCTTTATTCGTCGTCGCTATCCGCACCTAGGCTTATGGCCATGTATTAGGATGATCTGGTATGACGTATTTTTACTGATTGGGGTTATTCGCCTAATTCGGATAGTTCCAGTTATCATTCACTTAGAAAGAGCCAAATTACCTAATATGGCTACACTTAGGGCTCAAATTCGCCTCAAAGTTATTGCTAGTTTTGGGAATGAATTAATCCAGGTGGTAGTTAACCAAAGCATTAGCCAACTTAAAGCAACTGTCCGCAGCGGAAAACTGCGAAAAATGATTTTTAAATCTCAACAAAAATCGATGAATATCACTAAACCAGAGAGTCCGAGTCAAGTTAAACTAATTAGCGAACAATTATTAAAAGTTACTGCTTGTCATGTTTTACCAGAAGTTCAACAGGATTTAGAAGCCTATCTTCATTATCAGGTGAGTCAGTCTGTTAAACAATCAGGAATTTATCGCCGTTTACAGAAAATTCCGGTGATTCGGAAATTTCCTGAACAGGTGAGTGATAATCTAGTCAAACGCATCGCGGCCATTATCTCCCAGCAGCCCCAAAAATCCTATTATTCGGCACAAAATAAACAACCAGATCCCATCGCGCAAGAATTGCAACAGCGATTAGTTAACAGGTTTTTAGATGTGTTACGTTCCGAACTCAAAAATAATGAAACTATCCAAGAAGTTGAATATATTTTAATTGACTTTTTAGACCAAGCCAAAATCAATAACGTTGAATCGGCGCAACCAGACCCAGAAACTCCGGCGCTAAAACCGGCGAACTTCCCAGATGAATTTGACTAAAATCGGATCTGTGCAATCTTTCCTAAGAGTCCCACAAACGTCGTCGTTGATATCCTCCCAGTCGCTGGTGAGTGTCTCGCAACAGACGGGGAATATCTAAATTTTGAGGACAGCGAGGTAAACAGTCGCCGCAGTCGGTACATCGATCGCCTCTACGTCCAGGAAACCAATGTCCGGCATTCTCAAACATACCATAGCGATACTTACCAAATTGGGTCATATCGTAGGCGATCGCCAAATTTCGTAACCTCAGCACTTCGGGAATATTAATCAGTTCAGGACATGGTAAACATTGATAACACTGTTTACAGGTATCGGTTGCTAATGTTTCCTCTAAGGCAGTTTCCAGAGCCATGAAGGCGCTTTGTTCCGACTCAGTGAGGGATTCTACGGAATCGGCTACTTGTAGGGGTAAATCCAATTCTTGAGGGTTAGCGGCTCCTAAACTGAGGGTCGTAATGCGGCGATCGCTCAATAAAAATCGATAATTCAAGTGGAGGGGGGAAAATGGATGGCATAGCTGAGTTAACTTAGCTGGGGGGGTGTAGAGTTGTCCCCCCTTATCGGCTGGGGAAATAATGAAAATCCCCATGTCCTTTTGAGATGCTAGGGTGATGGCGGGAGCATGGCGCTGGAAAAAATAGTAATAATGGAGATTGATAAACTCAAAGCGATCGCTATTAATCGCTTCCAGAATCACCTCAACCGGAGCATGGGTCGAGAACCCCAGATGTCTGACCCGTCCATCTGCAATGGCTTTGTCAATACCCCTAATACCAGCGATCGCCTGGGTGAGATGTTCGGAGGTATTAATACCATGAATCGCCAAACCATCCACATAGTCAAGATTAAGCCTGGTTAGGGAATCATCGATCGCCTTTTCTAAAGCATCAGGATCAGACATCGGTGGGATCTTGGTAGTAATATAAAGCTGCGATCGCTCCACAGGTAGACCACCTAGCAAAGTCGCTCCCAGATACTCCTCACTTTTCCCATAACCTTTGGCAGTCTCTATATGGTTAATTCCCATGGAAACTGCCCTTTCTATAGTTTGGTGGGCATTTTCCGGGGATGCTAAATAGCGCATTGTTCCCAGGGAAAAGACTGATAGAGGTAAATTGGTTTTACCAAAGCGTCGATAACGCATGATTTTAGTTATTGAGCTTCGTCTTTGCGAAAATCTGCCCGTCTAATCAACTCTTCTGGACTCAGGTTAGCAACAAAATCGCGAAAGGCGCGTCTTTCGGCTTCGTCAGCATCACGATCGACAGGGATAGAAGCATCAGCGATGACTTCTTCCATGACCCAGATCGGGCTATCGGTACGCAGTGCAATGGAAATGGCATCAGAAGGACGCGCATCAATTTCTTTACGATTCTCCCCTTGACGTACAATCAAGACAGCATAAAATGTATTGTCTTGGAGGGAGTGAATCACAATCCGCTCTAAAACCATATCCCAGGTTTCCATGAGATTGACAAATAAATCATGGGTTAGGGGTCGCGGGGGTTGATGGTTTTCCAAAGCGCCGATTATCGATTTAGCCTGATCCTGACCGATAAAAATAGGTAAGGCTCGTCGCTCAGACGCATCTCTGAGTAACACAATAGGGCTGCGTGTGGTAGCGTCTAGTGCAATTCCGGCGACTTTCATTTCAATCATCGGTTCAGCCTCGATAAAATACGATAGACAAACAACAAGTGGTTAGACCCGCCAGTAAGAATCCAGCAATTCCAGTATGCCTTGATTTTTACCCGAATTGACGACAATTGCTCTGAAATTGTGGACAGCTCGTTGGTGAATATGGTCAAACAATGCCGGATAATTAACTGATGTTAGCCTAAAAATCTAGGTTTAATGGGCATTCTAGCTTACTGGGAAGGTAATCGCTAGGGATTTTTCCTGGTCATGGGAGTTACCACCTAGGTGATTGGTTTTGTTTGTTTAACGTTCACTTGATACGGGAAAAAAGTTATGTTTACCGGATTAATTCAGGCCTTGGGGACGATTGAGAGTTTGGGGCGATCGCGCTTTCAGATCGCTTGTCAGGTGGGTGCAACTGATCTGATTTTGGGGGATTTGGCGATCGGTGATAGTGTGGCGGTTAATGGGGTTTGTCTAACAGTGGTGGAAATTATGCCCCGTGGCTTGGTGGCGGAGGCTTCCCCGGAAACTTTGGGTCGGACTACTTTGGGTAGTGATTTAAATGGTTATGTGAATTTGGAGGCTTCCCTGCGTGCGGGGAGTAAGTTGGGAGGACATTTTGTGACGGGTCATGTTGATGCGATCGCCACCATGGAGGCGGCGGTGTCTGTGGGTAATTCCTGGGAAATGCGTTTTGTTCCCCCCAGTGATGCTGATCTGTGGAATCAACAGATTGCTCCCTATTTGGTTGCTAAGGGTAGTATTGCCGTTAATGGGGTGAGTTTGACTATTTCCGAATGCGATCGTCATAGTCGTTGGTTTGCAGTCGCTGTTATCCCTCACACTTACCAAAATACCAATCTTTGCACCTTGGAAACTGGTAGTTTAGTCAACTTGGAAGCAGATATTTTGGGTAAATATGTCGCTAAATTTCTCAGTATAAATTCCACCGATTCCGTGAATATTTATCATCAGCAATCTCTCACAGCTACCCCAGAAATTACCCCAGAATTTCTCAGCGAACATGGTTTTAATTAGTCCATCAATTAATTATTAGTAAAAAAAAAGCCCCCCACCAATGGTGGAGGACTTGCAACTAATTACCTAACATTAGGGTTCAGTTTAACCGAACTTACCAGCAGTTGAGGCAATTAGGAAGGCTGCGTAGGTGAGGATATAGCCAACGGTGAAGTGAGCTAAACCAACAACGCGAGCTTGAACGATGGACAGAGCCACTGGCTTATCTTTCCAGCGAACCAGGTTCGCCAAAGGAGTGCGCTCATGAGCCCAAACAATGGTCTCGATGAGTTCTTGCCAGTAACCACGCCAGGAAATCAGGAACATGAAACCAGTTGCCCAAACCAAGTGTCCGAACAGGAACATCCAGGCCCAAACAGAGAGGTTGTTAGTTCCGAAGGGGTTGTAACCATTGATTAACTGGGAAGAGTTCAACCACAGATAATCGCGGAACCATCCCATCAGGTAGGTAGAAGATTCGTTGAACTGAGCAACGTTACCTTGCCAGATACCCAGGTGCTTCCAGTGCCAGTAGAAAGTTAACCAGCCCAGGGTGTTCAGCATCCAGAACATAGCTAGGTAGAAGGAATCCCAAGCGGAGATGTCGCAAGTACCGCCACGGCCGGGGCCATCACAAGGGAAGGCATAGCCGAAGTCTTTTTTGTCGGGCATCAGCTTGGAACCACGAGCATCCAACGCACCTTTGACCAGAATCAGGGTGGTGGTGTGCAGACCGAGAGCGATCGCATGGTGAACCAAGAAATCGCCAGGGCCAATGGTTAAGAACAGAGAGTTAGTGCCGGAGTTGATGGCATCCAGCCAGCCAGGCAACCAAACGTTACCGTAGTTAGGCCAAGCAGTGGTGGCAATGCTTTCAGGATTGGAAAGCAGCACATCCATTGCATAAACCGCTTTACCATGAGCAGCCTGAATGAACTGAGCGAATACAGGCTCAATCAGGATTTGCTTTTCAGGAGTACCGAAGGCAACCACAACATCGTTATGAACATAAATGCCCAAAGTGTGGAAACCGAGGAACAGAGACACCCAGCTCAGGTGAGAGATGATTGCCTCTTTGTGATCCAAAACACGAGCTAAAACGTTACCTTTGTTTTGCTCAGGATCATAGTCACGAACCAGGAAGATAGCGCCGTGGGCAAAAGCACCGACCATTAAGAAGCCAGCAATGTACTGATGGTGCGTGTAAAGAGCAGCCATCGTGGTGTAGTCCTTAGCAATGAAAGCATAAGGAGGAATGGAGTACATATGCTGGGCAACCAGGGAGGTGATTACACCCAGACAAGCCAAGTGCCATCCTAACTGGAAGTGGAGAGAGTTGTTATAGGTCTCATAAATGCCTTGGTGAGGCATATTAAAAGGACCTTCGAGACGACGACCAAAGAAGTCTTTGGCATCGCACATTTCTTTGATGCTGTGACCGATTCCGAAGTTAGTCCGGTACATATGGCCCGCGATGATGAAAATCACGGCGATCGCCAGATGGTGGTGAGCCATATCGGTCAGCCACAGGGACTCGGTTTGGGGATGAAATCCACCTAAGAAAGTCAGAATCGCAGTCCCTGAACCTTCAGAAGTACCGAACACATGACGAACGGTGTCAGGATTCTGAGCGTAAACTCCCCAGTTACCAGTAAAGAAGGGAGCCAAACCCGCCGGGTGAGGCAGAGTGCTCAAGAAGTTATCCCAACCCACGTGCTGTCCGCGAGATTCGGGGATAGCGACGTGAACCAAGTGACCAGTCCAAGCCAAGGAACTAACACCGAACAGACCTGCCAAGTGGTGGTTCAAACGAGATTCAGCGTTTTTGAACCAGGACAGACTGGGGCGGTACTTGGGTTGCAGGTGCAACCAACCAGCAAACAGGAAGACTGCAGCCAGTAGAAGTAGGAAGATAGAACCTTGGTAGAGGTCTCCATTGGTCCGCATCCCGATGGTGTACCACCAGTGGTAAACACCAGAGTATGCGATATCAACGGGGTTAGAAGCGCCAGCTTGGGTGAATGCGTCAACAGCGGGTTGCCCAAATTGGGGGTCCCAAATAGCGTGAGCAATGGGACGTACATTTAAGGGATCTTTAATCCACTGTTCAAAATTGCCTTGCCAAGCGACGTGGAACAGGCTGCCAGAAGTCCAGAGAAAGATGATGGCGATGTGTCCAAAGTGAGAGGCAAAAATCTTTTGGTAAAGATTCTCCTCGGTCATTCCATCATGAGTCTCAAAATCATGGGCTGTGGCAATCCCGTACCAAATCCGACGAGTGGTCGGATCTTGAGCCAAATCCTGGCTAAATTTTGGGAATTTCGTTGCCATAAGTCCTAACTAAATGGTGTTCTCATTAAGTACGCCCAGGGAAATCGAGGCAGTTACCCCGATTCCCGAGCGAAGAACCCTCATCCTACGGAGATGATGCGGGCGAGGAAGAATGCCCAGGTGGTGACAATTCCCCCTAGAAGGTAGTGAGCTACTCCCACCGCACGACCCTGAATGATGCTCAGAGCGCGAGGTTGGATGGCCGGAGCCACTTTGAGCTTGTTGTGTGCCCAAACAATGGACTCGATTAGTTCTTGCCAGTAGCCACGGCCACTGAACAGGAACATCAGGCTGAAGGCCCATACAAAGTGAGCCGCCAAGAACATCAAGCCGTAGGCTGAAAGGGCTGACCCATAGGAGTTGATTACCTGAGAGGCTTGCGCCCACAAGAAATCACGCAACCATCCATTAATGGTAATAGCACTTTGGGCAAAATTGCCATTGGTAATGTGACTAATCGTGCCGTCAGAGGCGACGGTTCCCCAAACGTCAGACTGCATCTTCCAACTGAAGTGGAAAATCACAATTGACAGGGAGTTATACATCCAGAACAAGCCAAGGAACACATGGTCCCAACCAGATACTTGGCAGGTGCCGCCACGACCAGGGCCGTCGCAGGGGAAGCGGAATCCCAACTCGCTTTTATCGGGAATTAGGCGAGAACTGCGGGAGTACAGAACACCTTTGAGCAGAATTAAAACGGTCACGTGAATTGTGAAGGCATGGATGTGGTGAACCATGAAGTCCGCCGTACCCAATGCGATCGGCATCATTGCGACCTTGCCACCCACAGCAATTACATCACCGCCAAAGGCAGGACTAACGCTGGCGAGGGCATTGGGGGCTGTATTGCCCGGTGCTAGAGTGTGCAGGTTTTGCACCCACTGAGCAAAGATAGGTTGCAGTTGAATTCCTGTGTCAGAGAACATATCTTGGGGACGACCAAAGGCACGCATGGTGTCGTTATGGACGTACAGCCCAAAGCTATGGAAGCCCAGGAAGATACAAACCCAGTTTAGATGAGAGATGATGGCATCCCGATGACGGATTACCCTGTCTAGTAAGTTGTTAACATTCTTAGCCGGATCGTAATCCCGCACCATAAAGATGGCAGCGTGAGCACCAGCACCCACAATACAGAATGCTCCAATCCACATATGGTGAGTGAACAGAGACAGTTGAGTGGGGTAGTCTGTTGCGATATAGGGATAGGGAGGCATGGCATACATGTGGTGAGCCACAATGATGCTCAATGAACCCAACATCGCTAAGTTAATAGCTAGTTGAGCGTGCCAAGAAGTTGTCAGAATTTCATAGAGCCCTTTGTGGCCTTCTCCAGTGAAGGGGCCTTTGTGAGCTTCTAATAATTCCTTCATGCTATGGCCAATACCCCAGTTCGTCCGGTACATATGACCGGCAATGATGAATAGAACTGCTAGAGCTAGGTGGTGGTGAGCTGTATCGGACAGCCACAAACCGCCAGTCTGAGGATTTAAACCACCCTTAAAGGTTAGGAAGTCTGCGTAAACTCCCCAATTTAATGTGAAGAATGGGGTTAGTCCTTGCTTAAAGCTCGGATACAGTTCCGCCATCAAGCTGGAGTTCAGAATGAACTCATGGGGCAGGGGGATGTCTTTAGGAGCCACCCCGGCATCCAGCAGCTTGTTAATTGGCAAAGACACATGAATTTGGTGTCCAGTCCAACCCAAGCAGCCTAAGCCCAATAGTCCAGCTAGGTGATGGTTCATCATTGACTCCACATTCTGGAACCATTCCAGTTTGGGAGCACGTTTATGGTAGTGGAACCAACCAGCGAACAGCATCAGACCCGCCATCACCAATGCACCGATCGCTGTGCAGTAGAGTTGGAACTCGTTGGTGATACCGGAAGCTCGCCATAATTGGAACAATCCAGAGGTGATCTGGATGCCTTGGAAGCCACCACCTACATCGGCATTCAAAATTTCTTGGCCAAAGATGGGCCATACAACTTGTGCGCTCGGTTTAATCCCTGTTGGGTTTGTTAACCAAGCCTCGTAGTTGGAAAACTTCGCGCCGTGGAAATATGCACCACTCAGCCAAATGAAGATTACTGCCAGATGGCCGAAGTGAGCGCTAAAGATTTTGCGCGAAATATCTTCTAAATCGCTGGTATGACTATCGAAGTCGTGAGCGTCGGCGTGCAGGTTCCAAATCCAGGTTGTCGTACTTGGACCTTTGGCAAGATCGCGGCGAAAATGACCGGGTTTTCCCCACCTTTCAAAAGAGGTAGGAGTTGGGTCCTTGTCTACCGTGACCTTGGCTTTTGCCTCCCGCTCTGGAGGACTGATGGTCATTTAGACTCTCCTCTCCGTATCACAAATAACAAAAATATTGTTGCAGATTCTGAAACGGGATTTTTTAAGCCCCTTCATCATCCTTCACAAAAGTTGAGAGTGTTCTTAACTTTTGTTGGGGGCAACAACAAACCCTTAGTTTTGCCTTGGGCATTTAAAGGCATATTATAACGACAACTGTATGCTTCTGTCTACAACAGTTTTTGATTCTGCCGTCAGCCGCTGTTGTCTGTAAATTGTATATCATCTTTCCGAGTCACATGGGGGAGTCGGTAACAATAATTAAGAATTCCTAAAACCCCTATAAAATCTTGGATTTAGCCCATATCAGCCGAAAAACTCTGTAAAGATCTGCATTGAACCGTTACAAAACTTAAAATTTGCTGCCATAAAATACTTTGATATACAGGCGCTAGAGGGACCAGTGGCTGGCTCGTGACAGCTCATGGACATAGATAAAAATGTTAAGGATAATCGGCATTTTATCAATATCTGTTGGAGATCCATATTAAGGATCGGGTCTGTTTTGGGCTATAGTTGCATACTATACGGTTTCTTTGGACGATTTGGGTTTTAGGAGTGTGATTGTGTCTGTGAACAAGTTCTGGTGGACTCCCATCAAAAAACTGCTGACTATTTTACTCGTCGCAGTAATAACGTTTCAGATGACTGGGTGTGGTGACTCTGAACCGACTGATCCATCAATTACCCAGACATCATCAGCGAAAACTGTTAAGCAGAGTATTTCGGAAGTATCCCCCCCAGATATCATTCAAAAATTACACCCAGCCCTCGATCGCTATCAACCTCAAGTCCAAATTATCAGTCCTCAACCAGACGAGTTGCTACAGGATAATAATGTCACAGTCCAACTACAAGTTTTGGACTTCCCCACCTTCCGAGACGAAACACTAGGTGATGGTCCCCACTTACATTTAATTATCGACAACGATAGCGATCGCCATATTTACAATCCCACGGAACCGATTATCCTATCAGACCTGAAACCAGGAACCCATACCCTGCGAGTTTTTGCTGTCTATCCCTGGGGCGAAAGTTTCAAAAATGATGGTTCAAGTGCGATCGCCACATTTCACATTTACACCAAAACCCCCAATAACAACCCAGATCCAAAACTTCCCTTACTTACCTATAACCGTCCCCAAGGAACCTATGGTGCTGAACCCATTTTGCTGGACTTCTATTTAGACAACGCCCCCCTACATTTAATCGCCCAAGAAGATCCAGAAGATGAAATCATCGATTGGCGTATCCGCGTTACTGTTAACGGCGAAAGTTTTATTATCGAACGCTGGGAACCCATATATTTAAAAGGATTCCAACCCGGTAAAAACTGGGTACAACTGGAATTTTTAGACGAACTCGGAGAACCCCTGAATAACGTCTACAACAACACCGCAAGAGTTCTCACCTACGACCCCAAAAGCCAAGATACCCTATCTAAACTAATTCGCGGTCAATTATCTCTATCCCAGGCTAGGGGTTTGGTTGAAGCGAACTATACCAGCCCAACTTTAGCCCCCTCTCCTGAAATTGAGGAAGCCTCAGAACCTGAACCTATAGTCGTTGAGGAACAGGAAGTCTCAGAACCTGAACCTATAGTCGTTGAGGAACAGGAAGTCTCAGAACCTGAACCTATAGTCGTTGAGGAACAGGAAGTCTCAGAACCTGAACCTATAGTCGTTGAGGA
>NZ_JARPLC010000011.1:0-1514 GCF_032350395.1 Limnospira sp. PMC 289.06 | reverse complement strand
CTATAGTCGTTGAGGAGCAGGAAGTCTCAGAACCTGAACCTATAGTCGTTGAGGAGCAGGAAGTCTCAGAACCTGAACCTATAGTCGTTGAGGAACAGGAAGTCTCAGAACCTGAACTTGTAGCGCCAAGGGAACCTTTACCCCCAGAAAATCCGACATCAGAAAGTTCCGAACCAGTAGCCGGAAACCAATTACAGAAACTTTGGCAAAACTTGCAACTACCCAAATTTTCCAATAATGACTCAGAAACGCCGATTTTAGAGCAAATTAAAAACTTTTTCAGCAGCTTTGAGATTCCGGGATTAACTCAAATAGAAACGGAACCTGGGACTCCAGCCGCCTTACCTAAAATTGTGCGAGACCAACCAGAAACTGAAGCCAAGGAAGCACCTGTAACCGAGACCAGCGAATCAAGCGATCGCCTCGATTAAACCCCCATAAACAGCACTGACAATCATGATTATGAGTAATTCCCAACCGACTAAAAAACCCTTAGAATACTACCAATGGCGTGGCTATCAATGCGCCTATGAATTTCATCCCTCATCTTCGGAAATATCCGCAGATATTCCCCTACTATTAATCCATCCTATTGGAGTAGGATTATCTCGGCGTTTTTGGTATAGATTTTGTGAAAAGTGGCAGGGATATAATAACCCCATATACAGCCCAGACCTGCTGGGGTGTGGGGAAAGTGATAAACCAGCAGTAGCTTATCAAATCACAGACTGGGCGGAACAACTACAGTGTTTAATTGAAACAGTAATCAAGCAGCCAGTGATTTTACTAGCACAGGGTGCTTTATTACCAGTGGCGATCGTCCTCAGTAAAACATACCCAGAAAGTGTGCGGGGAATAGTGTTATCAGGTCCCCCAGCTTGGCGAGTCATGACCGAGGCTTCATCACCCACTAAACAGCGTTTATTGTGGAACCTATTTTTTGATACCCCAGCCGGGCGACTATTTTGGAATTATGCTTGTCGGGAACAGTTTTTACAGTCTTTTTCAATTAAACAATTATTTGCTGAAGCCAAAGACGTTGATCGCGAATGGTTAGACCTGTTAGCAATAGGTTCAAAAGACCCCAAAAGTCGCTATGCAGTCTTTTCATTTTTAGCAGGATTTTGGCGACAAGACTATACCCAAGACATGGCAAATTTGACCCAACCGACCCTAGTAGTTTTTGGCGATAAAGCCTCTAGTATTAGTCGCAGTGGGAAGTCAGAAACCGTAGATAAGCGCGGCAAATTCTACGAAGAAGGATGGAAAAAAGCCAAGTCTATAGTAATTCCTGGTCGTAATGTTTTACCCTACGAAAAAACCGAAAGTTTTATAAAAGTTACCCATGATTTTGTGAGGAATATAAATTAATTCATCCACCCCCCATGAGTTGGGGGCGGGTTCATTTATACCGTCGTTAATAACAACATTGACGGCGGTTGGGGGCGGGTTTATTTAGACCGTCGTTAATTACCACATTGACGGCGGTTGGGGGCGGGTTTATTTAGACTGTC
>NZ_JARPLC010000010.1:28075-68780 GCF_032350395.1 Limnospira sp. PMC 289.06 | reverse complement strand
TTGGTTCGTAACGAACCGATAGGCTTGCCATTGACGGGTATCACGAGAGAGTTACCTTATCGGTGTTTGGTTAGGGGGGTGGTATGGGTATTTGACAGATTGATTAAGTTGTGCTTATTGACTGAGTAATCAACCTATTGACAGAATTATTTTCCTATGCTAGGACTAGATTGTGAGTAACATTTGAGTAACTAGGCATAGTTATTGGGTTGAGTAATAACCCGCTATCGCTGTTAGGATAAGGGTTTATAGTTAACACGTTGTGGCGCAATCAAAGCGCCCTAATGTCTCCGTCCGACAAAAAAAGCCCCAGCCAGCCTTGTGGCTACCCATAGAATCCGGTTTGACTTCCGCCCCCTGGGTGCATTGCTTCACTAGAAATGGAAACGGAGGCTATTGAGATCTCCCCGGTGACTTGGCTTTGGGGGGCGGGGAGCATTTCTCCACGGAAGTCTAGGATGCTCACCAATAACAAATAAGCGATCGCTAAAATAATCGAAATGGCTCCGGTAATATAGGCAACTACTTTAGAACGTTCCATTCTCAATCAATTACAAGTTTCCACCATCCCACCCAGTATATACTAGACCATGGACAATTGAACATCACATTAACCATGATGTCGGGGCGGGTTCTGCTGTCAATCCTCAATTCCCACAGAAAAGATTGCCCAACCCGCCCTATACCCACAGTATGGGCGACCTATTTTTTCAAGGCTACCACATCACCAAACCCTCCCCAGCCCTCTCCCAGAGTTCGGGAGAGCCAGATTTAGAGGGTTTCATTATCCATCAATTACCTAGGTATTAGCGGTTATAACGGTCATCGCGATTATAACGATCATGGCGATTATAGCGGTAACCGCGATTATAGCGGTCTTGGCGATCGCGCATTTTTTCAAAGTTGTCGCGATAGCGCTTTTCCCATTCCTTTTTCTCACGACTGAGGCTGCGTTCTAATTCCTCATGGGCTTCTCGAATCACCCGTTCTTTTTGGCTTTGAGACAAACGCTGATTGTGGGGCTTGTTCATCTCATCTCGCATTTCCGATTCTAGCTGCTCATGTCGCCGCCGGCTATATTCTTCAAAATCCCTCTCAAACTGTCGCCGCCAATCATCATTATTACGATTAGCGATCGCAAATCCCGTTTCTCCTATAGTAGCTTGTTGAGTAGAATTAGCATAGGCAACCATCTGGTCAGCAGGCAGTTGTAACCCTCCCGCCATTAGAAATGTTGTCAGAACCAAAATACCCTTCATTACTCAATTCTCCATAATTTTAAGATTAATTGACACCCCCATGGGAAATGATTACGGTTTCAGACTAACGAAAATCCGGGTTCATTTACCCATACATATATAGTATCATTTTGTCAATAGGATTGACCAAGTTTATAGTCGATATTGGCGATCGTAAAGTTCCCAGGTAGGACCCTGAGTAGTGTAACTTAGGTAGAGCGCCAATATTAAGTCACAGCAGAAGGTAAAATAGGAGATTGAATCAAACTGAATCGATTTAATTCAATCTGTAGTTAACCATTAGAGGTTCCCTTGACTCATCATCAAGATGCTATTGCGCCCCACGGTGGAAAGCTAATTAATCGCATGGCCAGTGCCGAACAACGGGCCGAACTCCTAGAAAAAGCCGATACTCTCCCCAGAGTACAACTTGACGAGCGATCGCAGTCGGACTTAGAACTAATTGCGATCGGCGGTTTCAGTCCCCTAACCGGGTTTATGGAACAGGCAGACTATAGCAATGTCGTCCATAATATGCGACTGAGTAACGGACTGCCCTGGTCTGTTCCCATCACCCTATCCGTCACCGAAGAGGAAGCGGCGCACCTGTCGGAAGGTAGCCTAATCCGTCTGGACTCACCAAAGGGTAAATTTGTGGGAGTTCTGGAACTAACCCAAAAATACACCTACGATAAAGAACACGAAGCCATCCACGTCTATCGCACTAATGATAACAAACATCCGGGAGTCAAGGTAGTTTATGACCAAGGTCCGGTCAATCTCGCCGGTCCTGTGTGGTTACTCCAGCGAGAATCACACCCTTTGTTCCCCAACTATCAAATTGACCCAGCCGATAGTCGTTCACTATTCCGAGAAAGGGAATGGAAAACCATTGTTGGATTTCAGACTCGCAACCCTATTCACCGCGCCCACGAGTATATTCAAAAATGCGCCCTAGAAACTGTTGATGGTCTATTTCTCCATCCTCTGGTTGGGGCTACTAAGTCTGATGATATCCCGGCTGATGTGCGGATGCGTTGTTATGAAATCTTGATGGAACGCTACTATCCTAAAAATCGGGTGATTTTAGCGATTAATCCGGCTGCTATGCGTTATGCCGGACCGAGAGAAGCGATTTTTCATGCTATGGTCCGCAAAAACTACGGCTGTACCCACTTTATTGTCGGGCGTGATCATGCTGGTGTCGGGGACTATTATGGAACCTATGATGCCCAGCATATCTTTGATGAGTTTGAACCGGCAGAATTGGGTATTACTCCCATGAAGTTTGAACACGCTTTCTATTGCACATTGACTAAGGGTATGGCTACCAGTAAAACTAGCCCCAGTACCCCAGAACAACGGATTCACTTATCGGGAACCAAGGTTCGGGAAATGCTGCGAAGGGGAGAATTGCCACCCCCAGAGTTTTCTCGTCCAGAAGTGGCGGCGGAACTAATTAAGGCGATGAGGGTTCCCTCAGAAGCATAATTTCACCAAATCCCCCTATCCCCGTCTCTGGGAGGGGGGAGTAGAAAATTATCGACAATTGCAGAAGACGCGCTAGGATAAAATATATCCTATGCTAGGGCTCAACCGAATTTAATCGGTGGGAAACTCATCAGGTTATTGTCAAACCATCTCGGTGGCAGGTTCTCAGGTCTCTAGTTATGAATAATAAGAACATTGAGGCTTTCATGTCTAGGAAATAATCTTTGTGTTTCCCGCGATATTATCTAGTTATAGGAGTGATACAAAACGACAATTAGGAGAGTAATTAACACGAATGAAAATTGACAATTTTTACACTAAAATTGCCATAAATAATCAGCGAGAAATGCCAACCTTCAAACAGTTAATAGCAGTGGAGGCATATAAAATTTTATTTATAGCATTTATTCTTCTTAAAAAAAGCCGCGATAATGGCTATATTTACAGTCCGTGGTCAGTCTTAATTAATTTATGGATGAATTGGAGTATGGCTCACCATGATGATGTGATCCTGGGTTCAAAAATCTAGGAATTAGTGATGTTTTTGATTTCCAGAAATTGGTAAATTTTGCTAGTGAATAAGTTTGAGTAAGTTTCAGGGATAGATGGATTAGGAATAATAGATCATGGCATTAAAGCGACGGCAATTTCTAAAAAGATCGAGTATGCTACTGGCAGGGTTGGGACTTAGTGAGGCGGCTTGGTGGCAACTTGGCGATCGCTACCATAGGGCTTTAGCAGAACCGAATCATCGGAAACTGGCTCTGCTAGTGGGTATCAATCAATATCCGAAAGTCTCCCAACGCCATATAGAACCCCTATCAGGATGCGTCACGGATGTAGAATTACAGCGGGAACTGTTAATCGGTAGATTTGGATTTAACCCCTCAGATATCCTTACCCTTACTAATAAGGAAGCGACGGGGGAAAATATCGAAACTAGCTTTATAGAACATCTAATTAACCAAGCTAAACCAGGGGATTTGGTGGTTTTTCATTATAGCGGCTATGGCAGTTGTATGGCTGATGCTAATCAAAACCCTGACGCGGCTACTATTAAACATTCCCTAATTCCCGTTGATGTCACCCCAGACCATAATGGAGAACCCATTAACGATATTATGGAGGATACCCTGTGGCTATTACTGCGATCGCTGAAAACTCAACAAGTCATCACAATTCTTGATACCAGTTATGCTTATCCTGGTTATTCTCAACAGGGAGTCCTGAGAATCCGATCAGCAGCCAGCCCCAATTCTAGCCAAATTAGCGATCGCACCATTACCCGACAACAACAATTACTACAGCGCTACCAAATCGACCCCGAACAACTAGAACAACGTCGCCTCGGAGAACTTCCTGGTATAGTCTTAGCAGCCAGCAAACCCACCGAAATGGCTACAGAAACCACTTGGTCTGGACTCAGCGCCGGATTGTTTACCTATAACCTTACTCAAACTCTCTGGAATGCGACAGCCACCTCAGACTTCAAAGAAACTCTAGGTCGTGTAGCCGGAGTGGTAGAACGTATTACCGGACCGAACCAGCAACCTCAGCTTCAGCGTCAAGTTAGAATTACGTTAGATGATCAACCACCCATGATTAATCTACCGCTAACATCACCCCCAGTCGATGGAATTGTTACTGCTGTGACTGGGGATGGCAAAAGTACGGAATTGCTACTGGCTGGTTTACCTGGCTGTGTTCTGGAATCGGGAGAAATTAATTCCCTATTTACCATTGTATCAAACACTGAGAGTACAGAAGCTAAGGTGCAGCCAAAACTCCAAATTCGCGGCTCTAACTCATTGCACGCTACCGCTGAGGTGAGAATATTAGAAGTGGGTGGTATCAAGTCACCTGTGGTTCAGTCCGGCCAATTTATTAAAGAGACTATTCGGGTTATACCTCGCCACATTAACTTAAAAATTGGTCTTGATTCTAAACTCGATCGCATTGAAAGGGTCGATGCAACCAGTGCCTTGTCTAGTATTGATCATATCTCTATCACTAGCAACGACCAACCCATTGATTATCTATTCAGCGCTGTACGCGATACTACTATTGCTCAAAATCCGAGTAGCTCGATGAATTCATTATTCCAAGGGCATTATGGTCTATTTTCCCCCGCTCAGGTGGTGCTTCCCGATACAGCAGGAGAAGGTGGAGAGGCTGTCAAAGTCGCCGTACAACGATTAGTTCCTCAATTGAAAACTCGATTAGCTGCTAAGTTGCTACGACTGACGGAAAATGAACGTTCTGACTTACTCAAAGCCAAAGTTACCCTAGGGATGTTAACTCCCCAGTCACGGGCGATCGCTAAACGAGAAACCCCTGATTTATCCCATCAGGGAAGTGATCAACTCACCCTAACCAGCCCAAATAATGCTAATTCTACCCCAGCGGTAGCACACCGTTCCGAGACCTTTGGTATACCGACTATACCAAAGGAGAGTCGTATTCAGATGCAATTACAGAATAATGGTGAACTCCCATTATATTTCATCATGTTTCTGTTTGACAGTCGTGGTCAAACATACGTTTATGATGCTACTAGACCTCCCATAGTTGAGACTCAAGACAGTTCTATGATTTTACCCCAGGTTTTACGGGTAGAAGGGGGAAAAACTATGAGTATTCCCCCAGCTAATGTTAATGGCGGAACTAGCACCACCGAAACCCTAGGAGAATTGGTGCGGGGTCCGGCTGGGTTGATTGAAACCTATCTGATTATTAGCCATTACCCTTTTACTCAGACTTTACCAGCTATTAGTCGTGGTTTAAAGCAAACTTCCATCAGTTCAAAAAATAGACTGCAATTGCTGTCAAATCCTTGGGAAGTTTCCCGGTCTGTATTGGAGGATTTGGCAAAAGCTAGTAAACTAGGAGTTGAACGTTCTGGGATTTCTACTGATAATCTTGCCCTAGATATTAATGCTTGGGCTACCTTTAACTTTGTCTGTCGAGTTGTGTAAAACTTGTCAGGAGTTGAGATACTTATATAGTAGACAGTTATTTCTTTTTTCTATCCGGTTTCCTATCTTGTTAGTCAGGGTTAGAGAGTTGATGATAGCATCAGTAGGAGATGTTCATGAAAATTTTAATTGTTGAGGATGATAGAAATGCAATTGTTCCTCTGATTGACGAGTTAAAAGCCTATCACTATATTGTTGACTTGGCGGTTGATGGTCATACCGGATTGGAACTCGCTTTAGAATGGAATTATGATTTAATTATCCTTGACTGGATGCTTCCCGGAATCAATGGACTAGCAATTTGTCGTCAATTGCGCGAGCAAGGTTTTCTCAAACCTATTTTGCTTTTAACTGTACGCAATCTTAATGAGGAGATTATTACCGGATTAGATGCTGGCGCTGATGATTTTGTTTCTAAACCTTATAGCCCGTCTCAAGTTTTGGCGAGAATTAGAGCCTTATTAAGAAGGAAAAGTTTGCCACAATTACCATTACAATTTACCTGGGAAAACTTGCAGGTTAATGAAACTTCTGCACAGGTTTATTATGATAACAAGCCTGTTGATATTAAGCCAAAAGCCTATAATTTACTGTTGCTATTTCTGAAAAATCCACAGCGGATTTTTAGCCGTCAGGATATTATCGATCAACTCTGGTCTTTTGATAATGAACCCAGCGAATATGCGGTCACTAATTTAATTAAAGACCTGCGCCGAACTCTCAAAGATGCGGGGATGATTACAGATATTATCGCGACTATTTATGGCTTGGGATATCGCTTAAATCCACCCCCAGAAACTGAATCTAATCAGGCAGAATATCTGGATAACTCACCGTCTTTAATCCCTCGATCTAACCATAATATTGAGGAGATTTTGGCTAAATATCAGAATTCCTTTGACGAAGAGGTCGGCTTTTTAGAAACCATGTTTTTAATCAATTATTCGGATGATTCTATCTCAGAAATTGCCAGGGAAAAGGCTCAAGAAATTGCTCATAATTTAGCGGGAAGTTTGGGTTCTTTTGGCTATCAACGAGGTTCGGAATTAGCCCGTGATATCGAAAACTGCTTGAGCTATGATGATGGCTTATCAGATAAATATAAAAATATCAGTATAATTCAAGAAAAAATACGCCAATTATGTCATGAAATTAACCAGTCTCCTCAACCGATATATTTCCAAATTTGTGCTTCATCTAATCAAATTTTGCTGATTGATGCTGATCGAAGTTTAGCGGAACAATTACAAGGTCAAGCTGGCGCTTGGAACTTAAATATAGACGCGGTTTCCACTTTGACTAATGCTAGACAGTGGCTGACCAAAACTCTCCCTGATGCGATTTTATTAGACCCCCATTTGTCAGAGGAAGATTTGACAGGATTTGATTTCCTCAAGAACATCGGACAACGTTTCCCGGAAATTCCTATTTTGATTTTTACTTATGAGGATAACCTGTCGGAACGTATTATGTCAGCGCGTTTGGGGGCTAGACGATTTTTGCACAAACCCGTTACGCCTCAATACATTTTTGAAGCGATCGTACAAGTTCTCCCCAAACCCCCCAGCCGAGATGCTCGGATTCTGATTGTAGAAGATGATCCTATCTGTTTGCAAGTTTTGCGAAATATCCTCAAACCCTGGGGATTTGATATGATTTGCTTGAGAGAACCTAACCAATTTTGGCAAGTCCTAACCCAAACTCTCCCGGATTTATTAATTTTAGATGTACAAATACCTACCTATACGGGTTTGGATTTGTGTCAGGTCGTCCGACAAGACCCGGCTTGGGAAGAGTTACCAATTTTGGTGGTCACTGGACATCAAAGTTCTGATATGATCCAAAGGGTTTTTGAAGCTGGCGCAGATGATTTTATTACTAAACCAATTATGGGCCCAGAATTAGTCACCCGCGTTATGGCTCGTATTGAGCGATCGCAACTGAGAAGAAAAGTTAAACAGATCCGAAAACAGTCTAGGTGAGTTATCCATCATAGCCGCAGCTACTGACCGAGATTGTCAGAAAGAAAAACCCAGCCCCCACTTCCAGCCCACTAGGGACTAGATATTTAGGTCTCCTACTCACCCAGAAAGGGCATGAACCCTTGAGGGCTTTTGGTTTCCTAAACTATTAGGTACCAGCTCTATATGGGTAGACTGGGCTGTATATCAGGGTCTATGTAGCATAGTACCAGCAAAATATAAGGAACTTATAAGATGATATCCAAAATTTGTAAAGCCCACACCCTTACCTGATTATGGCCAACCTTTCCCAATAGTTCTGTCTGTTTATCGATTTCAGGTAGCATCTTCTGATACCGCCTGACTTTTTTGGCGGTCTGGGAGGGTGACGACTTTGGCTGTGGTGAGTTGTAAATACGCCTAAGTTGTTGAGGTGGGAGGCTGCGGGGAGTAGTTGGGAGTGGGTGAATTTGAGCGATCGCACCATTTCAACCTAGTTAAACACATCCCCTATTGCTTTTCAGATTATCTGTGGGGTGATTATCTGTAGGCTGGGGTTGGGTTTCCCAAGCTACAATTTATGATTTTTTAGTATGTCGATGTGAGCGATTACATCAGATGATTATAAACTTACAACCCTTTCAGTCATCATGCAATATGATTTCCCTCGTCCCTATCCCGGGGGGAATAAGGGTTTATGGTGCGGGTAATGTTTTAAGTAAGTGATTTCCCTGCTGTAAAGACATTTTTATAAGGATGATCAACTGGGGGGGGAACCTCCACAACCCAGTTGAAGACATTAACACAAATTGTGATTAAATATATTTCTGTTTATACAAGCTGATTCAACGATTCTTAATGAATGTGATAATCTTATCAAGAACCATGAAGGTTTGTAACATTTTATAAATTTACTGATCAGTACTATTGTATTCAAGCTATGTCATGCTAGGATATGAGGTGTAGTCAGGTATAGAGATTTGGAACTCTATCCAAATCCAATTATGTATTCAGGCGAACTTTTTTGCATGGTGTGATTTTTATAGACTATTGCATTCTACCTAAAAATTAATTCCCGACTCTGAAGGAAAACCCATCGGATTGGGAAGTTGCGTTGTGGAGTAAACCATAATGTCTAAAGCCAAAATATTGCTAAACTTATCAATGGCTGGTGTAACCGTCTCAGCAGCCGTGGCTCTCACCAGTCAACCGGCTGTTGCCAATACCACCTTTCGATGTATTCCAGCCGGAAACGGTTATGCCACCATTGCTGTAGCTAGTACCGGACACCAAAGTGAACCTCTGATCACCTGGAATAGTCAAGCCTTTATAGCAGGTGGCTATACACCCCAAAATCGCTGTGAGATAGTCAGTCAACGTTTAACCAGGGCTGTGGCTCAGAGTGGAGGGCTTCTGAGTAATCTGTTGTTAACGACTGGAAGCGTTAATGGCTATGATGTCGTCTGCTGGACAAACAATAGCAGTTCCGTTTGCAACCCGAATAACCTTTTAGTAACTATTTCTCCTGGTCGCAGTGCGGGTGAGTTTCTGGGTAACTTTCTCAAGATGGGGGCTAATCCTATGAGCGAAGGAACACCGGGTCAAGAAAGCGTGCGTCGAACCACTGTCAGATTCGGCGAACTGGTTCAGCGGGAGTTAGACGAAGCCAGAAGGCGAGGCGGGGGTCATAGTAACCCGGTAACCACTCCCGATCCTGTGCGTCCTCCTGTTCGTCCTCCCAACGATCCGCCCGTAGTTTTTTAGTCAATTTATCAACTCCAAATCCCCTTAATTTTTTAAGATTGTGATGCCTAAATCTAACCTTCAATCTCGGCAATTTTGGGTCGGGTTCTTGCTCGCAGCAGGACTGGTCTTAGCAAACACTTCCGGGTTGAGAGCCTTTGACCAACAGATAGCTGAGTCTATGGTTCAAAATCCTTTACCCCCCGCATCACCATCTGTAGAAAGTTCTGTCCTCCAGGTAGCCAAACAGGTGACGGTCAGAATTTTGAAAAATCAGGGAGCTGGGTCTGGGGTAATCATTGACCGCCAAGGGGGAACCTATACAGTTCTCACCTGCGACCATGTTGTTGTTAGCGGGAGTCAAGATCAGACCTATCAAATCTTGACTCCCGATGGTAAAACCCATTGGGGGCGACGTCGGCCAATGTCGGGTTTGCAGGGCTTAGATTTGGCTGTGGTGGAGTTTACAAGCTCAAACCCTTATCAAGTTGCGGTTTTGGGGAATTCTGAAGATATTTCGATTGGAAAACCAATTTATGTGGCAGGATTCCCCAACTATCAACCCCGAGATGATGGTGGTCTGCATATTACCCATGATTGGGGACTAAGAGCTTTTCGATTCACAACTGGAAATCTATCCATGCGGTTATCGGGTCTGACCTTGCAACGTGGCTATCAGCTTGCCTATACTAATGCCACCATTCAAGGCATGAGTGGTGGGCCGGTCTTGAATGCTGACGGTGAACTGATTGGGATTCACGGACGTGGCAGGGTCACGATTCATGGAATTGAGACATTTCGTTTCACCGATGGAACTTTGCCCTCACTCGAACTCTATGAGTATATGTCGCCCTTGAGCTGGGCTGTGCCAATTTCTGCCTTTCAGAGACCCTTGGAACCTAGGCCGACTGGTCGCCCCTTTTCCACCGATCCGACTCAGCCCTCTTTACCGGCGACACCCATGCGTCAGAATCAATGACCAGAGAAAATTTAAGTTTCTGTTAGCCATTCATCATCCCAGGAATTATGGTTAAAAACAACTGGAATATTAGGTTAGGACTTTTAGCGGTTCTGACCAGTTTGTTGGTAATTATTCTCGCCACAATAGCCCCAATCTCAGCTCTACAGTCTGAGGTCGAGCCGGACACTCAATTTCATACAACTGATCAAATTTATGTTACATCGGTGAGTCAATTATCGGATGTTCAGCCAACGGATTCGGCATTTATGGCGGTTCAATCTTTAGCGGATCGAGGAATGCCGATCGCTTATCCTGATTTGACATTTCGTGGTAATCGAGCAGTCAGACGAGGTGAAGTAGCTCAATGGTTTGAAGGCTTTATCAGAAGGATATTAGAAACATCAGAGCTAGATAGTACACAGTCCGATTTAGCCACACCAGAGGATTTAGACCGACTTGCACAATCTGTTAGAGCTCTCCAAGAGTCTATACGAGAATTACAGCAGGGAAGTCCTTAACCGAATCTTGCTCCCATGTGAGCTGATCCAGATTTTTTGCTGTTCTTATTTGGCTTGTCTATTATGCTGCGATCGCAATTATCCAAGTTTAAACTAGCTGTCTTTGGTGCAATTTTTGTAGTTGTACTAGCGGTATTTGGGCTGCTAATTGTACCATCAAACCCCCCAGCCAAGGCTCAAAATTTGCCTGTTGATGTTCAACCTACGGATTTCTACTTTCAATCCTTACAATCTCTAATTGAGCGTTATGATTGCTTTAGCACCTTCCCGGATGGAACCTTTAGAGGCAATAGAGCCTTAACTCGCTTTGAACTAGCAGTCTATCTGAGTTCCTGCATGAATTCATTGGAGCAAAATCTAACAACCAGCGGAACGCATGGGATAACTAAATCCCAAGTGGCTGCTTTGCAAAATAGGATTGATGCCTTACAACAACAAGTCAATCAACGGCGAAGCTCTACCCCAGTTAATTAGCCAGACGTTTTTTAATATTTGCTGGGGATCCACTGATTTAAACATTACGGAAAACATCATGTTTAAACTGAATCTAAAAAATTGGCCAACCATGGTAATAGCTGCGATCGCCAGCCTCTGTATTTTTCTTGCTATCAGTACCATTCGCAGCGATGCCAGTACCCCTTCCCCTATCTTGGAAAACCAGAGAGAACCGATAATCCTAGCAGCTAATTATTCCGAAAATGACATTAACTCCATTGCTAGGGCGGTCACAGTTTTTGTGGGTGGGCAAATCGAAAATCGTCAAAAATTGGAACAAAGTGGTGTACAGTTCAGGGAAGCTGGTTCCGGCGTAATTGTAGCCCGCAGAAATGCAACTTACTATGTTTTGACCAATCAACATGTTGTGCCACATCGTAATAAGTATGCTATTCGGACTCACGATGGCGATTTGCATCAAGTTGAAAATGAGCTGCCCCCCTATCTTGATTTGGGTCAAAAGGATACCACAAAGGATACAGTAACCCGCTTTGGGGAATATAATCCTCAGAAAAAAACGGTGGATGGTTATGATTTAGCTTTAATCAGTTTTCAAAGCAATAACAATTATCCCGTTGCAGTGGTTGGAGATGCCAACACAACTAAAGTTGGAACACCTGTGTTTGTTTCAGGTTGGCCTTTACCAAGCAACCCATCCCAAGATCGAACCCGTGTTTTGAGAGCTGGAGAACTTCAACAAATTATTGACCCTGCTGATCCGAATGGCAATTATAATTTATGTTACACGGCTGAGACAGCCACGGGTATGAGTGGTGGTCCTGTCTTCAATGATCGCGGAGAAGTGATCGGCGTGCATGGCTCAGGCCAGGAGCATGAGCGCCCTCAATGTGTTGATATAAGTTTGGGAATTAAAATCAATGATTTTATCGATGTACAGGAACGGGAAGCACAATATAGCTTAAAAAATGACCTGCGTTTTCCTCCCGCCAACCCCTCAGAATTTGCCAGTGCGGTTACTTATCCAAATGCTGATACTTTGAGAGGAGTAGACTATCAACAATTCTTTGAGATTAGCCCTAATGACCCAGCTTATAAAGCTATTCAATTCATCAGTCAATATGGTTGCATGGGAGCCTTTCATGACGGCACCTTTAGACCCCGTCGTGTGGCTACTCGTGGTGAATTTATCGTGGATATCAATCGCTGTATGAATGGCTTAAAAGAAGTAGCTTCTAAAAGTCTGCCTGAAGGAGGTATATCTCTAGAAAATTTTGATTTTATTCAGCAATCTGTTGAGGAACTTCAACGGGAGGTTGAATCGCTTTCTAATAATAATAATTTGCTGTGGTAGATACAGCCGGGAAGTCACTTAAAACATTACCCTCACCCTAAATCAGAATCTCAGGGGGGGGGAGAGGGACGCGATCATAAACTGTTACTAGCTGAATTTGAGCGATCGCACCATTTAAAGCTACTATTAAACCTAGTTCAGGATATCCCCTATTGCTTTTCAGATTATGTGATCTGCCATCATCATATCTAAAAACTCAAGGCGATCGCTCTCAGTCTGGCGGACTCAATGGGGGGCCCGCTGCCCGAGTGAATCGCCCTCTGGGTTTTATAAAATTTTCTTTATAAAATTTTCAGATTTAGAGTTGTAATTTTATTCGCAGATTAGAGATTGAGTTATTCACATGATCACAGAGGAGAGCGTAATGCTCCATACCCAAAATACAACCGTAGATCATCAGCAACTTTCTAACTTCATTTGGCAAATTGCCGATCTGTTGCGGGGGCCCTATCGACCGCCACAATATGAGCGGGTCATGTTACCGATGACGGTTTTGCGTCGTTTTGACTGCATACTTGCACCCACCAAACAGGATGTTTTAGACAAATATCAGCAATGTAAGGATCGATTCAAAGATGAGGCCCTTGACTCCATGCTCAATAAAGCAGCAGGGCCAGACTTTCGCTTTCACAATCGTTCTGAATTTACCTTTGAAAAGCTAAAGGGCGATCCCAATAACATTGACAAACATTTGGTGACCTATATCAATAGTTTTTCAAAAAACATCCGGGAGATTTTTGAACGCTTCGAGTTCACCGCCGAAATTGAAAAGATGAATGAGGCGAATATTCTTTATTTAGTCGTCTCCAAGTTTTGTGATGTTAATTTACACCCTAACCAAGTGGATAACATTGCAATGGGGTCGATTTTTGAAGATTTAATCCGCCGTTTCAATGAACTCGCCAATGAAACCGCAGGAGATCACTTTACCCCCCGAGAAGTCATCCGGTTAATGGTCGATATTTTATTCGACCCCGATGATGATATTTTGACCAAACCTGTTATTTGTAGATTGCTCGACCCGGCTTGTGGTACCGGGGGGATGTTATCGGAATCCCAAAACTATCTACGAGAAAATAACAAAGAAGCACAACTCTGGGTTTTTGGGCAGGATTTTAATCCCCGGGCTTATGCGATCGCCGCTTCTGATTTATTGATAAAAGGCAACGAACAAAGTGCGATTCAGTTTGGAGACTCCCTAACTGACGATCAATACTCCGGCGAAACCTTTGATTATTTTTTGGCAAATCCTCCTTTTGGTGTGGATTGGAAGAAACAGCAAAAGGACGTAAAACGAGAACATGAAAAATTTGGTTTTGCCGGACGGTTTGGGGCGGGTTTGCCCCGGGTTAATGACGGTTCCCTGTTGTTTTTACAGCATCAGATTAGCAAGTTTGAACCCTATCAACCAGACAGCGATAAAAAGGGTTCTCGTCTGGCGATCGTCTTTAATGGTTCTCCTCTATTTACAGGGGGTGCGGGAAGCGGTGAAAGTGAAATCCGCAAGTGGATTATTGAAAACGATTGGTTAGAGGCGATCGTCGCCTTACCCGAACAGATGTTTTATAACACGGGTATTGGAACTTATATTTGGATTGTCACCAACCGAAAGCAGAAACACCGTCAAGGCAAAATTCAACTGATTGATGCACGTCACCGTTGGCAACCGATGCGACGGAGTTTAGGGGATAAACGCCGGTATATGGGTGAAGAAGATATCGCCATTGTGGTGCAGGAATATGGAAATTTTGTAGAAACGGAAACCAGCAAAATTTTTAAGAATGAGGATTTCGGTTATAACCGCGTTCCCATTGAGCGACCCCTACGTTTACTGTATCAGATGGATACAGACCGAAAACTTCGTTTTCTTGATGGTGTTCCCCATTTATTAGAGGATGTTCAGGCGATAGACAAACAATTAGGGCGCGAACCTCGTCCGGATTGGAATGAGTTCGATCGGTTAATGAACGATTTATTAAAACAGCGGAGTAGTCGTTGGAAAAAGGCGGAACAAAAGCTATTTCGAGATGTTTTTACGGAACGAGAACCGGAGGCAGAACCCGTTATTTTAAAACAACGGAAGGCTAAGGATGAACCTTATGCTCGTGTTTGGGGTTGGTTCCCAGTGGCTGGTAAAAAAATTGAACTGATGTATGAGCCAGACTCAAAGCTGCGGGATTTTGAAAATGTTAATTTACAAGATGAAGTGACCCGTTATTTTCTGGAGGAAGTTGAACCCCATGTTTCCGATGCTTGGGCAGATGGCGCTAAAATTAGAAGTGCTTTTGAAATTAATTTCAATCGCTATTTTTACAAGTACACGCCACCTCGTCCATTGGCGGAAATTGATTCAGACATTAAACAGATGGAAGAGGAGATTATTAAGTTGTTGAGGGAGGTAACAGCATGACTTGGCTACAAGCAAAGCTCAAATATGTGGCCCATTTTGCTTATGGTGATGCCCTTCCTAAAGATCAAGAACGAGAGGGGGATTTCAAAGTTTTCGGTTCTAATGGAGCGTATGATAACTATGGGCGAGCAAATACTCAGGCTCCTGTAATTATAGTAGGGCGGAAAGGCTCCTATGGCAAAGTAAATTGGTCAGATCATCCGTGTTTTGCTTCTGACACAACTTTCTTTATTGATGCAACAACTACACATCATCATTTAAGATGGTTATTTTATCTATTGCAAACACTCAATTTAGATCAAGGTACAGATGAAGCAGCAGTCCCGGGACTTAGTAGAGATGATGCTTATGCAAAAAAAGTTTTTATTCCTCCACTTGGTGAACAAAAAGCGATCGCACATTATCTCGATATAGAAACGGCTAAAATCGACCAACTAATTAAAGCCAAAAAACGATTATTGGCATTATTAGACGAAAAACGTCGTGCCCTCATCACCCATGCTGTCACTCGTGGCTTAAATCCTGATGTTCCGATGCGTGATTCTGGTGTTGAGTGGATAGGGGAAATTCCTAAACATTGGGAAATTTTACCCTTGCGGCGTATTCTTCAAACAATGGATTATGGTATTTCCGAGTCTGTTGGAAGTGAAGGTAATATAGCTGTATTGCGTATGGGTGATGTTGATGAGGGAGAAATTAGTTATGATAATGTAGGCTTTGTTGATGATGTAGATCATGATTTGATTTTAAAAGCAAATGATTTGCTGTTTAATCGCACTAATAGTTTAGATAAAATTGGTAAAGTAGCCATTTTTAGAAACAACTTCTTATTTCCGGTTTCCTTTGCTTCTTATCTTGTCAGAATGCGTTGTAATGATTCAGTAATTCCAGAATACTTAAATTATTTATTAAACTCTTTGCCGGTCTTGACATGGGCTAAAAGTAATGCTCTGCCAGCTATTGGGCAAGTCAACTTAAACCCTAATCGTTATAGTTATATCAAGATTCCTATCCCGCCAATTGAAGAACAGTTGAACATCACAGAATATATTCAGACAAACACAAAAAAAATAAAAAAATTATGTCTTTCATCAGAAGAAACTATAAAATTGCTACAAGAACGCCGAACTTCATTAATTACAGCAGCAGTCACCGGACAAATTAAAATTACTTAAAATCAAGGAGTACCCATGCAAATTAACCAACTTAAACTGAGTAACTTTAGAGGCTTTGAACAGGCAGAATTTGAATTTCAGCCAGGAATGAACCTGATTGTGGGGATTAATGGAGTCGGCAAATCCAGTGTCTTGGATGCCTTGCGGATTGCCTTTTCAAGAATCCTGCCTAAATTAACAGCTTGTCAAGAGAGAAAGATTAATTTTAATACCGATGATATTATGATTGGAAAAGATAAATTAATGATTGAAATGAATGTGGATATATCAGGAATACCTTTTCGATGTAAATTTAGCCGGGGAAAAAGCCATGAACAGGAACTCAAACCTAACGGTGACCAAATTTTAGAACCTCTAAAAAAGGCGCAAAATCAACCCCTGATTGTATATTGTGCAACCCGGCGCTCAATAGTTACAGAACAAGACTTAAATCCTAATCGTAGTTCAGGTAATCAATCTGCGGCTTTTGTTGACGCACTCATTCCTAGAATGCTACGTCTTCGGGAATTTATAGATTGGTGGTTAGTCCAAGAGGAAAATTTAGACGAAAAACCTCAATTAAACCGTCATATTAATGCTTTAAATGATGCCGTCACCCACTTTTTAGATTGGTGTAATAATGTTCGTGCTGTTCCAGCCTCGGATACATACAAAAAACCAACCTTGCTACTTGACAAAAACGGGGTAACACTAAATATTAATCAGCTTTCAGATGGCGAACGGGGTATCATAGCATTGATACTTGACCTAGTACAACGGCTTTTACAGGCAAATCCCGATCTCGAAAATCCTTTACAGGATGGAAAAGCGATCGTGCTCATTGATGAATTGGACTTACACTTACATCCACTCTGGCAACGCATGGTTGTCCACAAACTGACCGAAATCTTTCCAAACTGCCAATTTATTGCCACCACTCATTCACCGCAAATGATTGGAGAAGTTGAACCAGAAAATATTATTATTCTAGACCAAGATAAACAACCCTATATTCCTGACCAATCCTTGGGTATGGATAGTAATTGGATTTTACGCTTTCTTATGGAAACTCCTGAGCGTGATATAAACACGCAAAAAACCCTAGAAAAGATAGAATCATTGATTAAACAGAGGAATTTTCCAGAAGCGACTGAACAAATCAACAGTCTCCGTGAATTAGGAAACTTTCCTGAATTGGTACGCCTGCAAACTCGCATTGATCGGATCAGACTATTAGGGAAATAAATGATGAAGTACATCAAAAAAGAACAAGAACCTGAAAAATTACGTTCCTGGTTTAACAACCAATATGATGAAGAAGGAAATCGCCTTGGTTGCGACTACTATGATGACGTGCCAAGCGATGTTAAAAGGGATGTGAAAGAGCATCTACTAAAGGAGCAAGGCTTTCTATGTTGTTATACAGGGATCTTGATTGATACTGAAAATTCCCACATTGAACACCTCAAGCCCTATTCTATATGTCGAAATGAGAAAAATTATGAAGATGTCAACTATTTTAATCTTGTAACTGCTTATCCCGGTAGAAATTATAAATCTCAAGAGGATGAGAATGATGAAGATGATGAACTTAATCAACCTAGCAAAAAAAACAAGAATAGCAAGAAATGTCCTTTTGGAGCGCACGCTAAAGAGAATTGGTATGAACGTGACAATTTTGTAACACCGTTACAATTAGATTGTGAAGACAGATTCAAGTTTGATGATTTTGGGAAAGTCCAAGCTACAAATCATCAAGACACTGCGGCACAAATAACGATTGAAAAATTAGTGTTAAATCATCAGCGATTGATAGACTTAAGAAAGGCAGCTATTGATGAAGCAATATTCCCTATCGATATTGAATTAGATGCCTCAGATATCCAGAAAATTGCTAATGGCTTATATTCCCAAAAGAATGAAGAGGGGAAATTTCGTCAATTTTGCTTGGCTATTGAACAAGTTGCAAGACAACTAATATAACCCCATTTATCTTGGAATCAATTAAGTTCTAAAAACCTTGCATTAATCTATAAAGACTATTGACCTATGGACTCTATCAGTGTTGTTTTCCCACAAAGCGAAAAAGCCTTTGAGCAAGTGATAGAAGACTCTCTTATAAAACAGGGCTATGTTAAACCCCTAACCCCATTTAACAAAAATCTAGCCATTTTTCCAGATATTGCCCTTAACTTTATCCGTCAAACCCAACCCAAAGCCTGGGCAAAATTAGAAGCCTTACACGGAGAAAATACGGGTAATCAAATCCTTACCGACCTGTGTAAATGGATGGATACCTATGGATCACTCCATACCCTGCGTCACGGTTTTAAATGTTATGGTCGCACCCTGCGGATTGCCTATTTCAAAGCTGCCCACAGCCTCAATTCTGACTTGGAAACCTGCTACAAAGCCAATCAACTTGGGATTACCCGCCAACTTCAATATAGCGATCGCCATCGAAATGAACTCGATATTACTCTCAGTCTCAATGGTATCCCCATTGTCACGATAGAACTGAAAAACCCCCTCACCGGACAAACCGTAGAACATGGGAAACAACAATATCGTCAAGATCGCGATCCTCACGAAATTATTTTTGAGTTTAAACGGCGAACTTTAGTTCATTTTACTGTTGATACCGAAGAAGTCTGGATGACCACCAGACTCGCCGGAAAAGCCACCCATTTTTTACCCTTTAATCAAGGTGACAATAACGGTGCCGGAAACCCTCGCGACCCCCAAGGACGAACCTATCGCACCGCCTATTTTTGGGAAAACATTTTACAACCGGATAGTTTATTAGACCTTCTGGCTCAGTTTCTTCATGTACAAATCGAAGAAAAATATGACGATCGCGGGCGAAAATATCAGAAAGAAACCATGATTTTTCCTCGTTTCCATCAATTGCAAGCGGTCCGAAAATTGATTGCAGCCACCCAAGAGGAGGGAGTCGGATCTAATTACTTAATAGAACATTCGGCAGGAAGTGGCAAAAGTAATACAATAGCTTGGTTAACCCATCGTTTGGTTTCTCTGCATAACACAGAAAACCAGCGAATTTTTGAAACTGTCATTGTGATTAGCGATCGACGTATTCTTGACCGACAACTACAAGATACTATCTATCAATTTGAACACCGCCAAGGCGTTATTCAAAAAATAGATAAAGATTCTAAGCAGTTGGCAGAAGCCCTAGAAAGTGCTGTTCCTCTTATTATTACAACCCTCCAAAAATTTCCCTTTGTAACCCGACAGTTGCTTAAACTTGCAGAAGAACGAAACGAACAGGGAAGCGGAAGACTACCCACTCGTCGCTGTGCGGTGATTATTGATGAAGCCCACAGTTCACAATCGGGGGATACGGCTACAGAATTGAAGGGAGTGCTAGGTGGTGAAACATTACATCAGAAAGCCCGTGAAATGGCACAAGAAGAAGGATTAGAACATTTAGAACAGATGTTCCTCAGCATGGCAAAACGCTCCTTACAAGACAATCTCAGCTTTTTTGCATTTACGGCTACACCCAAGCACAAAACATTGAAATTTTTTGGTCGTGAAGGTGAACCTTTCCATCGTTACACCATGCGTCAAGCTATTGAAGAAGGCTTTATCATAGATGTCTTAAAAAACTACACCATCTATACAGCTTACTTTAAACTACTCAAAGACTCTGGTGATGACCCCAATGTTCAACGGAAGCAAGCTGCTAAATCTCTAACTCATTTTATGCGCTTACATCCTCATAATATTGCACAAAAGACTCAAATTATGGTAGAACATTTTAATAATTTTACGCGGCATAAAATTGGGGGTAAAGCAAAAGCAATGGTGGTCACAGGTTCTCGCCTGGAAGCAGTTCGTTACAAACAGAGTTTTGATAAGTACATTAAAGAAAAAGGCTATGACATCAAGAGTTTAGTTGCTTTCTCCGGAATTGTCAATGATGACAAAATACCGGAGAAAACTTACACCGAAGAAGAAATGAATCATGGAATTCGGGAAAAGGAATTAACCGAAAAATTTGCTGGTGATGATTATCAAGTGTTATTGGTGGCGGAAAAATATCAAACGGGTTTCGATCAACCTTTACTCCATACCATGTATGTTGACAAGCGGTTGGCGGGTATTAAAGCAGTACAAACCTTGTCTCGCCTGAATCGCACCCACCCTCATAAAGAAGATACTTTTATCCTCGATTTTGTCAATAAACGTCAAGAAATTCAAGAGGCTTTTCAACAGTTCTATGAAGGGGCAGAGTTGGGACAGGAAGCAGAACCCGGACAGCTTTACCACCTTAAAAGTCAACTCGACGCTTCTGGAATATATTTAAGTGAAGAAGTCAACAGATTCTGCACTATTTATTTTAAGCCAAAACAGCGTCAGAATCCTAGCGATCATCAAGGGATGAATGCTGCTCTAGATCCGGCTGTAGATCGATTTCTGGCGTTATACGAGCAGGATGTTGAAGCGGCAGAACTCTGGCGACGAAAATTAACAGCTTTTCGCAATTTATATAGTTTTTTAAGCCAGATTATTCCTTATCAGGATTCTGATTTGGAGCAAGTTTATATTTTCCTCCGCCATTTGGCTACTAAATTATTGCGTCCCTCAAATCAAGACCAATATGATTTTGATAGTGAGATTAAGCTTGAATATTATCGTCTTCAGAAAATCAGTGAAGGCTCAATTCACCTAAAAAAAGGAGAAACGATTCCTCAAGATGGCTCCCCAGCAATTGGTACGGCAATTTTGCGGGAAAATTCTGTTAAGCTGTCACAGTTAATTGATGTTTTGAATAACCGCTTTGGTACTGACTTTAATCAAGCTGACCAACTATTCTTCGACCAAATTGTTGAAGCGGCTGTCAACACGGAAGCACTGCAACAAGCAGCCCAAGTCAATTCGGTAAATAAATTTGGTTTACTGTTTGATAAAATAGTTGAGTCTCTTTTTGTAGAGCGTGTAGACCAAAATGAAACTATTTTCGCTCGTTATATGAATGACAATGATTTTAAAAATGTCGTTTCGGAATGGTTGCTTTCAGCAGTCTATAAACGCCTGTCGGATCATCAGAATTCTGAGCGATAACCTGCCCAAAGCGATCGCACCATTTCAACCTACCATTTAGGAGCGATCGCCAAAGGAAAATCAATCCATAACTAAGACTTCAGGAACTCGATTAACTCCTGTAATTTTGACCACGCCGCCCCACTTTGGAGAATATCCAGCGCCAGGCTATAGCCTTGGTGATGTTCCTGGAGTGGAACTACCCCAGCCACCTGTAAAGCTAGGGAACTATTGAGCGCCACAGCATCTTGTTGGGGGGTCGTTCCTTTCCCTTGTAGCACCTGGGTTAAAATTTCCATATTTTCCGATAGTTCTCCCCCCTTCAGGGCGCTAATAGGGGCGGCATTGATGCCTAAATCTTCTGGGTTCAGGAGCGATCGCATTACCTTACCCTCAGATAGAATAGCTAAATCCGTACCATCAGCCAAACCCGCCTCGTCCAAACCCTCCCGCCCGTGGAGAACAATAGCTCTTTCGATGTTAAGATGTCCTAGGGCGTTTGCGATCGCATCCAAAACACTCGGATCAAACACCCCAATAACTTGTCCTACCGGACGCAGGGGATTCACCAAAGGCCCCAAAAGATTAAATACCGTCCGCACCTTCAGAGTTCGACGTAAGGGCGCTACCGCCTTCATAGCCGGATGCCAACCCGGTGCGAATAGGAAAGTAATCCCCACCTGTTCAACCGCCGCCCTAACCTTTTCTAGGGGCGCTCCTAAATTGACCCCTAACCCCTCTAATACGTCCGCAGAGCCCACCTTACTCGAAGCCGAGCGATTCCCATGTTTAGCCACCGGAACCCCGGCGGCGGCGCACACAAACGCCACAGCAGTGGAAATATTAAAAGTCGATGCCCCATCTCCCCCGGTTCCACAGGTATCGATTAGGGAAAATTGGGATTTTAAACCATCTGCGCTGGGGGTGGGTAGATTTCCTGATTGGGACTGCGATTGTAATACTTTCGCCATTCCCGCCAACTCTTCCCCAGATACTCCTTTGGTTTGTAACCCCACTAAAATCGCCCCGGATAACACAGGGGGGATAGACTCACTCAGCCATCCTTCCATTAAAATTGAGGCTTGGTCGGTGGACAGGGACTGATGATCTAGGAGTTGTTGGAGAAGTTGCGGCCAGATATCAGCATCAGGGGCAAAATGAGTCATGGTAAAGGCTATTAATTCGGATTATCTAGGTTGGGCATTCTGATTTTATCCTAGGTTAGGTCAGGCGATCGCACAACCTCATCAAAATACCTCAGCACCTTCAAACTTCTTAACATTCTGAACTTTAGCGGATTCTCCACAGGTGCGAGGTGTAGGGAACATTTTACCAGGATTAGCCAAACCCTTAGCATTAAAAACCGATCGCACCCATTGCATAGTTTCCAAATCCTCTTCATTAAACATCTTATTCATATAACACTTTTTATCTTCCCCGATACCATGTTCCCCCGACAAACTCCCACCCACATCAACACAAATTTTCAAAATTTCGCCGCCAATTTCTTCCACCGTCTCTAAGGCACCTGCCACAGAATTATCATAGAGAATCAAAGGATGTAAATTCCCATCTCCCGCATGAAACACATTAGCGATGCGATAGCCATACTTTTCGCTTAAAGCCGCAATTTCTTTCAATACATAAGCCATCTGAGTCCGAGGAATCACCCCATCTTGTACATAATAATCCGGGCTAACATGACCCGCCGCCGCAAATGCCGCCTTCCGACCCTTCCACATTTTCAAGCGTTTTTCCGGTTCATTGGCGGTAGTAATATTCCGCGCCCCATTTTGTTTACAAATATCTGCCACCCGCTGTTTATTGCGGTCTACCTCCACCTGTAAACCATCTAATTCTACCAATAAAATCGCCCCGGCATCTCGGGGATATAATCCGGTATTAACGACATCTTCCACCGCATTAATACTGAGATTATCCATAATTTCCATACCACCGGGAATAATCCCCGCCCCGATAATATCAGATACCGATTGTCCGGCTTCTTCAATGGTAGCAAAATCTGCCAACAGAACACAAATCGATTCGGGGGCTTTCAGAATTCTGAGGGTGATTTCCGTAGCCACGCCTAGAGTCCCTTCTGACCCCACAAATAAACCCGTCAGGTCATATCCTGGCATTTCCGGAATTGAACCGCCTAAATCGACGATAGACCCGTCTGGGGTAACGATTTTTAAGCCCAGGACGTGGTTAGTGGTGACTCCATATTTCAAACAGTGAACACCACCGGAATTTTCGGCTACATTACCGCCAATGGAACAGATAATCTGGCTGGAGGGGTCGGGGGCGTAGTAAAATCCTGAACCGCTGACGGTTTGAGTTACCCAGTTATTAATCACCCCTGGTTGTACGACGACCTGCTGATTTTCGAGGTCTACTTTCAGAATTTGGCGCATTAGGGCGGTGACAATCATCACGCAATCAGTGACGGGTAATGCACCTCCTGATAGTCCGGTTCCCGCCCCTCTCGCTACCCAGGGTATATTATGGCGATCGCATATTTTCACGGCTGCTGCGACTTCTTCTGTGGTGCGAGGAAGAACCACCAAAGCCGGACGTTGGCGATAACTGGTTAGTCCATCACATTCATAAACTAGCAATTCTTCCCGTCGCTGAACCACCCCCCGCTTACCTACAACGGCGGCAAATTCTTTGATTATCGGTTTCCAGTTCCGGCTTACGGTGGGGCTTGACATAAGTTAATGTCTTTAGCTGTAATGAGTATAATTAAACTTGCTTTAGACATAACATCATTTGATATTTCTGTCAAGTCTGACTCACCCAATCAATTACCCAAAATTAAGGTCGGCTGGGAAATTCCACAACCGACCGAGGTTAAGCCACTAATTGGCTGATACAGAGATTTAAGCCTATGCTATTTTTCGGCTACAGCTAAACTCTTTTTGTAGTCCGGGATTGACTGATAGTTGTTATTCTCATCATACAAATGGCAGTGGTCAACAACTTCCTTCATTAAACCCCAGGAAAAATCACACTCAGGATAGAGATATTCACCCCAATTTTCCTGTAAGCTGGCATAGGCTTTCCGGAGGTTATACCAGGGAATTGCGGTGGTGACGTGGTGGGGAACATGAACGTTGATATCGTGACAGAGAAACTCAACCCAGCGGGGATAATTGCAGTGAACAGTCCCTGATAGTTGAGATTCGGCTTCGTGCCATTTTTCGGGTTCTCTAAAGGGAATGTCGGTGATGGTGTGATGAAGCAGGGTAAAGGTACTCATCCAGAAGTGGAACACTAACCAAGGAAGCAACCAAAACTTGACAAATCCCCAAACTCCGATGGTTAAAATCATAGTCGGAAATGCGATCGCCGCCGTGCCGATCACCAACAAAGAGGAAAACTTGACCTGTTGGCGCTGCTTACCTTCAAATTTCGTCCAATCAAAGTGAAGGCTGGCCCAGTGTAGAATGGAACCAATCCACCAGGCGCGACCTCGGAAAAGGTCATAAGTGACCTGCATTAATTTACCAGCGTTTTGGTATTCTTCTTTGCGCCAGGGTTGCCAAGCATTATCTAACCCCATTCTGTTAGTGTATTTATGGTGTTGGTTGTGACCAATACGCCAACTGTGAAAGGGATATATAATCGGCAGAAACATGATATGACCTACCCAATCATTTACCCATACATTCCGAGAAAATGAACGGTGTCCGCAGTCATGTCCGATCACAAAAAATCCGGTGAGGGCGGTTCCTGTAAATACCCATAACACGGGGAGGAGAAACCAGGGAGCGATCGCTATTCCTAGCCACCCTAAACCCACCATTAAAACATTAATGATTACTGTCATCCAAGCTTTGTATCGGTCTTGGACAAACACATCACTAGGGAGGGTGTTTATAATATCCCTTAAACGCAAATCAGAGGGAACTGCGGAGGGGGGTGACGATGAATCTTCAGACTTTACAATTGATAGGGTCATAGATGAATTTTAAGGGAAAACCAAGCCACCATTACTGGTGCCTGGCTTCTGAATGAATGTGCTTTTTTTTAACTGCCCAGGTAGCTGACAACTTTCTCAGCCCACAGCTTCGGTATTTCAGTCAATCAACCAGCCTAAGCGGTCTTTTTTTGATGAGTTACCCGGCAGTGAGATTGAGAGAAACTCCCAACCAAGATTAGCTGATTCCAAATAGTTGAATCAACCCCTCAGACTGTTAAGTTTAGTCTGATCATTTATAGCACACCATCTGCGATCGGGATCGCTAATTTCTGATTTTTGACAATTGGCCGCCTGGCGGGATTGGGCCTAATTTTTCGGCGCTGTGGGACTAAGCGATCGCATTTGCTTTAGAGTTTGTAATTCTAACAGTAGAGTGTCCACCTCAGCTTGAAGATGCAAAAACTTCACTTGCTGATCAACACTATATATAGATGGCATCTTATCCATTTTACCGGAGGCTGAAGACAACGGCAAGGATGACAGATTTTGTGGACGGGGTAAAGTCGATGAAGGAGTTGGCATCAGTAATTAATTTTGTGGTCTAAACTGAACTTGCACATCAACAAATCTTAACTATATTTTAACCCCATGTTAAACTGGTTTGGAAAAAAACATCATCATCCCCAAATCAAAGTGACTTGATGTTGACATAAGGGGTAAACTGAGTTAAGGGTGACAGGCGCGAAACCGTTTTCACCTGAGTAGGACTCAAGGGCTGATTAATCTATGAGCCCCAAGTTATATACCACGGCAACCTTGAAAAGTCAAGTAAATTGAGCCCAAAACCACAAACTGTAACATTGAAATGACCCTGACTTTGCCCGCAACTGAAAGAAAACTCAATATTTGGCCCGGTCTGATTGAAGCATACCGGGATTATCTACCTGTTACCTCAGCCACTCCCGTTGTCACCCTGCAAGAAGGTAATACCCCCCTAATTCCAGTCCCCACCATTGCCGCCGAAATCGGAAAACAGGTGCAGGTATATGTGAAATATGACGGATTGAACCCCACCGGGTCATTCAAAGACCGGGGGATGACCATGGCCATATCCAAAGCAAAAGAAGAGGGAGCCAAAGCCGTCATTTGTGCCAGCACAGGTAACACCTCAGCATCAGCCGCCGCCTATGCTCGTCGAGCTGGATTAAAAGCATTTGTCGTGATTCCATACGGCTATGTAGCCCTGGGGAAACTAGCCCAAGCGCTCCTCTACGGTGCGGAAGTCTTAGCTATCGAAGGAAACTTTGACGAAGCCCTAACCATTGTGCGGGAGGTTTCCCGTCAATATCCTGTCACCCTAGTTAACTCAGTCAACCCCTATCGCTTAGAAGGACAGAAAACCGCCGCCTTTGAAGTGGTAGATGCTTTGGGTGATGCCCCTGATTGGTTGTGTATCCCGGTGGGAAATGCCGGAAATATCACCGCCTACTGGATGGGATTTTGTCAGTATCATTCAGAAGGAAAATGCGATCGCCTCCCCAGGATGATGGGATTTCAAGCAGCCGGAGCCGCCCCCATAGTTAATGGCCAACCAGTGCCCCATCCCGAAACCATCGCCACCGCCATTCGTATCGGCAACCCAGCCAGTTGGGATATGGCTATAGCAGCCCAATCAGCCAGCCAAGGCAGTTTTAGTGCCGTTACTGATGAGGAAATCCTCAACGCCTATCGCCTATTAGCCTCCCAAGAAGGCATTTTCTGTGAACCCGCCAGCGCCTCCTCCGTAGCCGGACTCCTGAAAGTCAAAGACCAAGTACCAGCGGGAGCCACCGTAGTTTGTGTGTTAACAGGTAATGGCTTAAAAGATCCCGATGTAGCCATTAACCACAGTAATAACCCCACTAAAGAGGGTATTGCTGCTAATTTAGACGCAGTAGCTAAAGCTATGGGATTTTAGCCCGTGGGAGGGGGTTGCTCAATTTCAGTCCAACCCCCTCCTGTAGCGTCCAGTTAACTATTTAACTTAGCCGTATTCTGAGCCTTAGTGAGCAGGTCCATGGTATCCCCTAAAGCCGTAGTTAGACTGGTGCGGGTTTCTAGGTGATCGGCTTTCTCCTTCTCTAGGGCTGCCGTCATTTGGTGGACCTGTTCCCTAGCGCGATCGCGTTCTAGGGTAATCTGGATAATCTTATTTTGCAACTCCTCCACGGTTTGTAAACCCTCAACCTCCCGCTGGGTTTGTACTCGCGTCAGAATCTCATTTTTAGCAATACCAAATTTATTCTGTAGTTGTTCAAGATCTCCGCGCAGTTGAGCGATCGCATCTTGATGGCGGCGCACCTCTTCTCGGCGCTGCTGGGCTTCCGTATTATAACGCTCTCGCCACTGATCAGCACTAGCTAAAGCCTGATCGCGATCGGATCGCAGTTGTCCTAACTGCTCTTGCAATCGCTTAATTTCATCCAACCATTGTCTAATATCCTGACTCATAACTCAACCTACAAATCCATAAGCAACCGGAAACATTCAACCCCTGGGGAAATTTAAACCATCAATTGTTAATCTCCCATAAAGATGACCTCCTACTCACCCGGTTTCTGTGTTAAACCCCCCACGACAAGTCATACTATAAAGTAGCCCTGATTAAATCTTCCCCAACCCGCAAAATGCTACTCGCATTGCCCTGTCAATTTTTATATCACCTAAATAGGGCAATATTGCACTGTCGGTTAAAGCTGCCAAGCCTTAACCAGATCATAGACTATGCTGCTGAAATTATAGTTAACCTGTTATTAACACTCCTACACCTGCTATGGAAGCTGCTGTTAACCCTGCTACAGGGATTGAAAACCCTATGGATACTCAACCGTAAAGCATGGTGTCTGGGGTTCGACTGGGTAGCTGCCAAAACCGCCGATCTGCTGATTATCCTTTTCAAATGCCTATGGTGGCTAGGTCGTCAAATCAAAAAGCGCGTGGTGGATTTTGTTCTATTCTTTACCTACCTCAATTGGCAAACTTTTCATAGTTTAGGAGTTCGTACTGTTCAACAACGGTTATACGGTTTGTCTGCCGAAATGGCTTATCACTCTACCCTAGCACTGGTTCCCGCGCTTTTAGCTCTGTTAGCCGCTATTGGTTCCAATGAATCTCTACAATCTACCCTATTGGAAATGGCGAATTTGTTAGGGGAAGTAGTACCAGAACAAGTCCAAAAATTGATTGGGGCAACTATGAGCCAATCTGGCAGAAGTCTTAGCCCTAGATTATTCTCCTTTAGTTTTATTATTTCTATTTGGCTGTTTTCTGGGGTGATTAGTTCCGCTATGGAAGCCTTAAATAGGATTCATCAAGTACCCCAAGAAAAAATCAGACCTTTTTGGAAGTCTAAATTAATTGCGATCGCCTTAACTTTGGGGACATTATTACTATTAATTATGGCATTAGGAGCCGTGTTTATTAGTGATTTTTTGGTGGAAATTATCGCCCGCAAAAGTTGCATCTTAGAAACAGTTGGTAATTGTCCCCTAGATAAAATTGATATGTGTTTGGCTCAAGAACCTGTCCAAGATTGTTTGCTTCAATCAACATTATTGGATACTTGGAATCGTCTACAATGGCCAATTACCCTCGGCATTGTCTCCACTAACTTTGCTTTTATCTATCGTTATGGTCCTAGTTACAGAAAGCCTAAAACTCCCCTAATTCCTGGCTCAATTCTAGCCGCGATTTTTTGGGCTTTAATCTCTAATTTATTTCGCTGGTATGTTTACCAGTCTGAGTATTATAATCTTATCTATGGGGCGATCGGCACTTTTATTGTTCTCCTGTTATGGTTAAACATTAGTTCCTTAGTAGTGCTTATGGGGGCACAATTAAATGCTACAGTAGGTGATGAAATTCGTCGTAGAAAAACACAAAAGGATAGTCGCTGATGAGTTGGTTTAATAAAAATGCCGTATTAGTCCCTATCGATTTCTCTGAACTTTCTTTTGCTGCTTTATCCCCAGCGCGAGAGTTTGTCCCCCATATATCGCAACTCCATATTATCCATATTTTGCATGAATTACATCCCGCAGAACCTGGCTCCATGTGGGAATCAGTTAGTCCTGAGTCTCGCCAAAAACACGCGGAAGAGGCTTTGAAAGCTGAGTTGATCAAAAGAGGATTTGATGGCGCAACAGTCACCGTTTTAATTGGTACACCTAGCCATGAAATTGTCGATTATGCTAAAGCTCAAAATATAGAGTTAATTGTTATGCCTACTCACGGCTATACTGGCGTTAAACGGGTGTTAATGGGTTCGGTCGCAGAACAAGTCGCTAGGTTGGCTGAATGTGCGGTATTATTACTTCATCAAACCTAATGCCATTAACTTTTCTGGGTAATTAAACCCTACGGCTGCGGTGGTGCGTCATCCCCAAATTATCGGGTTGAGATTTATATAGCCTGGGCTATGACGCACCCTACGGGGAATTTAGCTTAACGGTAATTGGGAGTTTGAATATTCCTTAACCGTGCTTCGGGGCGTTTAAATCGATCCATTTGCGCCTCAAAAAAGGCTCTGTTGGCTTCTAGGTGGCGGGGGTTGGGGTCATCAAGGGGATATAGTAAAGCCGTCCTTAAAGCCTGAATAACGGCTGATGTGACGCAATACATGGAACGCTGAAAAGTGTTAGCCAACTGAATCAACATATCATCCTCACCTCGGCAATATTTCTGGTAATAATCCACCAAGTAGGGAGGTAAGAAGTGATACATATCCTGCATTAATAAAGTTGGTGGTATTCCAGCGGTACCCACTGGGAAAATATCGGCGTAAAGAATACCATAATGAAAATCCTTCTGGTCATCAGGAACCTGTTGGGCTTGGGCGTTGTAGGACTTAGTACCCCGGAAAGGTGCGGTGCGATAAAAAACGGCTTCTACATAGGGTAAGGCGGCTTCATAGAGCCACATAAAACCTTTGGATTTGGGGACGATTTCATAACATTCGCCATCAATATAAACATGATGATAAATAGGGCGACCTGCGATCGCAAAAATGCCATTAACTAGGAAATTCATCGCCTCGGGTACGGTGGTCATTGTCCCCTCATCATAGCGATCGCTCATTTCAAAAAATACGGGAGCCATGACTTCCCAAAATAGCCCTAAATTGCTATAATAGGAAAGTTGCCTGACCTGTTCTAAGAACATATCCGGGAACAGTTGATATAAACCCAACATAACTGGGTTTTTGCGGAAATAGGCGCGGATAGCCCGGTCAGCATTGGCTTTATATTCGTCTGTGTCTAAATAACTGTCAAATCTGCCGCCCATTTCTCGATGCCAAAACATGGCTTGCATACAGGCTTCGGCAAATTCCATATTAACGCGATCGTGCCATAAATGATGCAGAAGTTTGGGCATTTTTCGGGTTTCCCCTTTCTGCATAAATGCCAATAATTCCGGGTGTGCGATCGCTTCTCCGCGCCAAATCCTTAAATCCGCATCATCCCCCGCATAATGGTTATGCAGGTCTAAATATTCCTGGGGTAAAAAGTATTTAAAAAACGGCAACGGATTTAAAAACACCCGTTCAGCAATATACAACAAATCGCGCCAATAGAAATCCATGGGCACCGCATAAGCCTTATAAATGCCGATAATTTGCATCAAATTTTCGGGGGTATCCGGTAGCATAGCACCTCCCGCCTCTAAGCGATGAATAATCTCAGCAAACTCATGTTGAGAAGGAGGTAATTTAGTGGGGGTTTTTTCTGATTGCATGAAACTGGTTGTCATAATCAACAGTAATTAACTAAACGGCGGGATAAAGAATCATAAACCAGAGGGATTTTCCGGTTGAATTGCTACCTGTTGCACGGGATGAATACTCAACTCCATTGCCATTTGTTTAGCTGTGGGTTCACACCAGCGTAATAACCAACTAGGTTGCACACCTAGGAACAGAATTAACAGGGCTAAAATCAAAGCTGGTGCTTGTTCAGAAAAGGCAACTTTTGGATAATAGGCTAACTCATTGTCTAGCTTACCAAAACAAGTGCGGTTGAGCAAAATCACAAAATAAACAGCGGTTAAACCAGAGGCAATAATACAGAGTAAACTCTGAATGGGGAAGACGGTAAAAGTGCCTTGAAAAACCAGAAATTCTGCCACAAATCCCACTAAGCCAGGAATACCCGCACTCGCCATTCCTGCCATAATTAATAAGGCGCTGGTGAGGGGTAAACCACGAATGGGGTTCATTAAGCCATTTAAGAGTTTTAAATCCCTAGTTCCCACTTTGACTTCAACTATTCCCACCAAGTGGAATAGAATAGCTAAAATCAACCCATGGGCGACCATTTGGGAAATAGCGCCAATCAGACTAACTTCGGTTCCCGCCGCCATAGCGACGATAATATAACCCATGTGACCGATGGAACTATAGGCAACCATGCGCTTGATATCTTGTTGGGAAATGGCGGTTAAAGCCCCATACATGACGCTAAAGACGGCGATAATGGATAATTCGGGGGCGATAATTTTCCAGGTTTCTGGGAAGAGTTGTAAGCCAAATCTAATTAACCCATAGGTTCCCAGTTTTGCTAATAAACCTCCTAGTAAAATGGTGACGGGGGCGGAAGATTCTACATAAGCATCAGGTAGCCAGGTATGGAAGGGAACTAGAGGAATTTTAATACCAAATCCAATTAGTAGAATTACCATCAATACCAGTTGGCTAATTGCTGATAAATTCTGAGTTTGAATGGCACCAAAATCAAAACTTCCTGACCCACTTAACCAAGCCATACCCAGGAAAGCTGCCAAAATCAAAATTCCTGATACGGCGGTATAAATTAGGAACTTCATCGCTGCATAGCTGCGTTTTTCGCCGCCCCAAATGCTAATTAATAGATAAATGGGGATGAGTTCCAATTCATAAAACAGCACAAACAGCAGGAGATTTTGGGAGAGAAAAGCACCAGCGATCGCCGCATTTACTAACAAAATCATGGAGTAGTAAAGACGGGGGCGATTCATGTCGGGGCGACTACTGGCGATCGCCATAGGGGTTAAAATGGCGCTTAACCCTACCAGAGGTAAAGATAAGCCATCCATTCCCAAACTATAGGATAACCCTAATTGGGGAATCCAGGGGAGATATTCTTCCCACTGAAAACCAGGATTATCTAGGTCGAAATCTAAGGTTAATTTCAGCGTCCACAGCCCCGTTAATGCCATAACAGCCAAGGCGATCAACCGAATCCGGTGGGGGGTAAAGGAAGGGGGGAGCAAGCCGATTAAGAGGCTACCAACTAGGGGAATTGCAATTAACAAACTAAGCATGATTGACCATCTGTGAGGGACTTAGAACAAACCAAGGGATAACAAACTTAACAGGAGAGTAATGCCGATTACAATAGTGAGGGCATAAAATTGAGTTTGTCCCGAAACGTTATATTTCAGGCTTTGTCCACTAAAAACTGTGGCTAGACCGACTAAATTAACGAAGCCATCGACAATAAATCTATCTATCCAATCAATAATTTTGGAGATGAAGGCGACGGCGGAAATGATGGTTAATCGATACAGTTTAGCGGTGTAGAAATCGTAAGCGAAAAAGTCCTGAACTGATTTAGACCATAATTTAACGGGTTTCTCAATACCGTTAAATACATAAATCCAGGTAGCTAGTCCAATACCGATCGCACTAGAAGCTATCAGCAATGTGGCTACAGTGAGGTTAATACCCTCCCAACTGGGTAGGACTCCCCAAGCCTTCAACAACAGGGGAATATGTAGACAAAAACCCATTAAAACGGTCATCGGTAGCACTAAAGCCCAGAGTCCCTCTGGTGATCTAATAGTCATCTGTTTAGGGGGTCCCGCAAAAATCAAGCCAAACTCACGGGTGAGACTAAAAGCAGTTAAAGCGTTGATTACCAATAAAGTAATGGCGATCGCCGGTTGACTGATCCACAGATTTTGTGTCAACTCCAACATCGTCCAAAAACCACCAAATGGCGGCACAGCGACCAAAGCCATAATCCCCACAATAAAACAAATACCCGAAATCGGGCGGCGCGACCACAGCCCCCCATATTGAGTTAAATCTTGGGTAATATTATTGAGGATAATTCCGCCGCTGGTCATCACTAATAATGCCATCGCCATGGAGTAAGTCAACAGCAGTAATAACGCCGCCTGAGTTTGTCCGGTTGCGACAGCAATAAAAGTTATCCCCATGTATGAGCTAACCGAATAGGAAACCGCCCGTTTGACATCAATTTGAGCAATAGCGATCGCACTGGCACCCACAGCCGTAGCCAAACCGATAAACACTGCTACAGACACCGCCACCGGAGACAGGGAAATCACCGGAAACACCTTAATTAATACCCAAGCGCCGCAACAGACAACTACCGCATTCCGTAGGATGGTACTAGGAAGGGGGCCTTCCATAGCCTCATCAAGCCATAAATGCAGAGGAAACTGAGCGCACTTACCCAACGGACCCGCCAACAAAGCCAACCCTAACAGAGTCGCAACAGTGGGGTTAACCGTTGCAGTTTCCGCCCATGTTGCTAATTCCGAAAAATTCCAACTTCCCGCCAGGGGATACAGGGAAACTACCGCCATCAACAGGAATAAATCCCCCACCCGTTTAGTCAGAAAAGCATCTCGCGCCCCAGTTACCACCAGGGACTGATTAAACCAGAAACCCACCAATAAATAAGTCCCCAGGGTGAGAATTTCCAAGACGATATAACTGAAAAACAGGGAATTGCACAACACCAGGGCGGCGAGTCCAGCTTCAAATAATGCCATCAGCGAGTAAAACCTCGCCCAACCCCAATCCATCTCCAGATAGCCCACAGCGTAAATTTGGGCTAGGCAATTCAGCCCAGTAATTACCAAAGTAGCGCCAATGGTTGTCACTGAGATTTCTAAGGGAATCGAAAAATCCAGATCCGCCACCTGTAGCCACGGAATCACCATCTCATAGCCAGGTTGACCCCACATTCCGCTCAAAGCGATTAAGCCATGTACAAAAGCCATCAGGGTCATCAGGATATTTATATATCCTGCGGGTCTCGGTCCGGTTTTGCGGATAATTCCCGGAGACCAGGGAATTGATAGTAGCGCCCCCAAAAAGGGATAGCAGGGAATCCACCAAATGTTTTGCAGGAAAAATTCAGTCATAACTGAAAGATTGGGATAAATTGCTAAAATCCGTTCTCCACTCAAAGGGAGATTTTATCTTCTCTTTAGATTTGCTATAGATTATAGTCTATGATGTGTAAATCAATTATCATCTGCTTCAGAAATTTACAACCAATATGCTAATCTCGGCTTATCAATAAGGCTGTAAACGTCTGATAGCTTGGTGTTGACGGGTTTTTCATGATTGAAGATTTGATGTCCCATCCCTCGGTTACAGTGACGGTTAAACTATTCGCGGCTTTTCAGGAAGCCTATGGAGTCCCTGAGTTGGTCTTGCAACTCGCACCCCAAACCCCTGTATCTTATATCCTTGATGTAGCGATTAGTGAATATCCCCAATTGCAACAATGGCGGGATTTAACCCGGTTTGGGGTTAACCTGGAGTTTGTCAATCCAGACACCTACCTAAAAGACGGAGATGAGGTGGTTTTAATTCCTCCCGTCAGTGGTGGCTGCTAAGAGTCTCTGGATAAATGACGATAAAATCTCGGAGGCGGTGGCTATTCCTACGCCGTAGCAGGACCGCCGCCGCCAAGGAATTACTGGTAAATGTCCCTTGGGGGCGTTTAGGTTAAAGATTAGTTCATCATAATATTTCCAACTACCCTCTCGCCATCCAATGCGATCGCAAAATTTAGTATAATCCGACTCTACACTCTCCCAGATTTGCTGTTGAATCGTTAACCCAAACAATCCACTACTATAATAATCCCACAAATAATCAATTGTCCCTAAATCCGTCAGCGGAAAATTATCAATATCTTCCACATTTAACCATCCCATTTGTTCCCTTCCCGTCAGATATAAGATAATCTGCCAAGTATACTCATCAGCCGTTTTCCAATCTTCCGCCGCCAATAATTCCATTAATCCTGTATAGTCCATACCCACCTCAGACAGGGGGGGATTTTCCGCGTGATTATCTTCTAACCATATCCGCATTTTTGACAGGGTTTCTGTCACCTGTTCAGGATTAATGGTTTCGATATAATACAAGACCCAATCTAGTTGATTCCTCAGATTTTCTCGCTCAATTTTCGCCGCTGTCAGTTCCGACTCAATGGCATTTATTTTGGGTAACAAATCCGCTACCGTTACCCGCTTTCTCTTGCGTTTTCCCTGCAAATCACCTAGGTTTTTCCATGTTTCTATCGCCCAATCTAGTTGTTCGGGATGAATTTCTGTTAACTCTAAATTCCAGTTACAAACATCACAATTTCTCGGAATATTTTGCAAATATTTATATCCACAAACCGGACATATAAACATATTATAATTTCCGGGAGTTAATTATTTATTATCCATGGCTAATCATCAGATACCCCGCCTATCTCTCTGGGGAGACAAAGCGGGGAAAATCGATTAGCTTTTCGCGTAAACAGAACCCGGATTACGCCAGGAAACCTTGGGTAGAATTTCATTTTTATCTACCCGATGTTTGTATTTAATCGCGAAATTCAGCAAAGAATCCAATAGCGAATCAGACAGATAATGAGGTTGCAAACCGAGGTCTAACAGATTAGTGTTTTTCGCGTTGAAATAATGGTCTTCCAGTTCAACCCGAGGATTTTCGATATTCTGAATCTCCACATCTAACCCCAGGGTGACACCAGCCTTTTTAACCATCATCGCCAGGTCGCCAACGCTAAACATCTCCGTAAATTGGTTAAACACGCGGAAATGACCAGGTTCAGCCGGATTAGCGATCGCCAACTCCACACATCGCACCGTATCGCGGATATCCAGGAAAGCCCTAGTTTGTCCTCCCTTACCATAAACCGTCAAGGGGTGATTAATCGCCGCCTGAATACAGAAACGATTTAAAGCCGTCCCAAAAATCCCATCATAATCCAGACGGTTGATCAACAACTCATCCATTCCCGTCTCGTCCGTCAGAACCCCATAAACCACACCCTGGTTTAAATCCGTAGCCCTCAGACCCCAAATTTTACAAGCAAAGTGGATATTATGGCTGTCATGGACCTTAGAAAGGTGATAGAAACTTCCTGGCTGTTTCGGATACGGGACAGTATCCTTGCGACCATTATGCTCAATGGTAATATAACCCTCTTCGATATCAATATTGGGCGTACCATATTCGCCCATAGTCCCTAACTTGACCAAATGTGCATCAGGAAACTCTTCCCGCATAGCATACAGGATATTCAAATTTCCCATCACATTATTGCTTTGGGTGAGAACCGCGTGTTCACGATCTATCATGGAAAAAGGAGCCGATCGCTGTTCACCAAAATGAACAATAGAATCTGGCTGAAACTCTCGCAAGCTATTGATCAGAAAACTATAGTTATTGATATCACCCATAAACAGGTCAATAGACTTACCTGTTAACTCACGCCAGCGCTGAATCCTTTTTTGAATAGGGGCAATCGGTGTTAAGGTCTCAATACCTAGCTGTTGATCCCAGTGTCGGCGCACCAAGTTATCCAGAATGCCCACTTCATACCCACGGTTGGAAAGATACAGCGCCGTCGCCCAACCGCAGTAGCCATCACCACCAGTAACCAGAACTCTCATAAACTTTCAGTGAAATTTTGTATTTGTTGATACTTAGGTTAATTTATCAGCAATTGGTCCCCCTAGAAACCATTATTCCCCTAACTTCACCTCATCAGCAAAACTCGCCCAGCGCACAAACTCAAAAGGTCCAGCTACCGCACCCCAGATATGCTCATCGGTTTCTGGGTCCATACCACGATCATGGCTAATAAAGCGATCGCCGTCTATTTCAAAACTACTATCCAAATAAGTCAGTTTCCCCTTCCGTTCTACCATACAGCCTTTCCCCGGTTCCACCACTCCCTTAAATCCCTTTCCCGTCCAGTGGGTGATAAAAGTACAGCCGCATCGTTTATTCAGTTGTTCCCTCTTTAAGGCTTTCAGGCGATCGACTTCCCTAGAAGCCCCATAAAACTCCTCCTGACCATCAATCTCATAGTTCTCGATTTCGATATGATCATCTACAGGGATTAACTTCAGCACCCGCACCCGGTAAGGTTGTTTCAGGTTAATATCATAGGCCTGTTCCAGATACAAACTCAACCCATTGAGAAGTTCCCACGGCAGGGGACGCATACAGACCCGAATATGAGCGAAAAATGGCGGATTTTCAAAGGCTTGGGGTTGGTTGCTGAAGTCGGAAGCCAACCAACGCCCTAGGGTCAGAATATCTGTAGCGTGTGTCATAATAGCGCCAATAAATATGATTTCCTAACAATTCTTTCTCGATTCTGTAGGATACAACAATTGCGTACACAGTTCTAGGCAGGACAAAGCTGGCTAACCATGGGGGCGGAGAAAATGCCCGTAGCACCCCCAACCTCAATGATTGACCAAAATTGTCCATCCTCAATTATCCCTTAAATTCCGGTCAGGCGAAAAATCAATAAACCCGGAGGGTTATCTCTAATTACCACTAAACTCTGTCCACCGTCAGGAAGCCGGGGTCCTAAAGTCATACCAGTAACTTGAGCATTAATTCCTAATTCTGGGAGGTTTAAAAGCAGTTGTTTTCGCAAAGATTGAACCTTAGTTAATTTACCGCGTAAACTAGCAATGCGGGAGGTATCTGTTGCGTCTCCACTAAACACTTGATAAATTCCCGCACCCATACCACTCGCCGATCGCTCTAAACTCAGAAATGAACCTCCCCGGTTTAGAGCCACCAGTCCGGCTAACTCCCTTCCCTGGGCATCTTCATCAAAATTATACAGATTTTCCGACACTAAAAACGAAGCGCGATCGGCTATCACATAATGCAATATTCGCACTTTCCCCGCACCGCTATCTAGATCCTGCTTTAGTGATGCGTATGGTGCGACAAACAACCTAAATGGGTCCATCCCACCCGCACTAAAACCATCAGGCGCTATGGCTAGAGACTTTATGCCTAACTCCGGTTGTAAGCCTTGGGGGGGTTTGGTCTCATCCTCCTTCAACACATAGCTCGGAGGTAGTGGCACGGTATTTTTTAGTTCCCCCGTTTCTAGGTCATATTCCCCGATGTGGGAGTTATCTGTGGCGATAAACAGCGACTTGCGCGGGGAAAAGGCGATGCTGCGCGCTTCCCTAGGGCGATCGCTTAATTTGATGCTCTCCTTAATCCCAATCTTAGCAATATCTGCCGATTTGTTCCCACCAGCAAACTCCCAACCCAGGGTATATAATTCTGTCGGGTCGCTTTCGCCTTCGGACTCCCCTAGTCCATAGAAGCGAATACCTCCATCGGTCGGTTCACCATATCCGGTAATCTCATAGGTCAAATCTGACAGCCTTTGAGACTCTGGTAGTTCGTACTCACCCACAAACTCTAGGGATAAATCTAAGAACATTCGGTTCGCTGCCGAGACTTGCGGAAGGCTACATGATGTCAGCAATATCCCCACACACAGCCCTATTACAGCTATAAGGGTTCGTATTTCCACAGGGATAGCCATCCTACCATGTTCTAACCTGAATTTATCAGAATTTTCTAAATGTGTCAAGATTAAATCACTCCTAGCCACTAATTCCTAATATGAAGTTAACAGATTTTCCCGATTTTATCTATCCTTAGAATCTCTGATTATCTCTCAATTATTACTCGCCCCTACTCCGATAATTCGGATTTGTCTCTCTCACGACTACAGGGTTAGACACAGACACACAAACACTCAATAATTAAACATTAAATTAACTGCGGATTTGGGCTTGACAAGTTCGGCGACTTGACCTATACTTATATCATGGGAAAATGTGGCGGCATATATATGGTGATTTCAACTATGCCAACCCCAACAAGCGATCGCCATCCCGGAAATTCTATCTATCTCTCGCTGCTACAGGGTTAGACACAGACACACAAACACTCAATAATTAAACATCAAATTAACTGCTGATTTGGGCTTGACAAGTTCGGCGACTTGACCTATACTTATATCATGGGAAAATGTGGCGGCATATATATGGTGATTTCAACTATATAAACCATAAGAAGCGATCGCGGCAGTGTTATTCTGGCGATTATGTAGCCAAGCCCACATTTGATCACCATAGGAAAAATGCCACCATTCATGTAAATGTTGTAGGAAGCCAGCCCTGGTCATGACCTGCTTTAAAATTTGTCGATTTCGATGATATTCTAATTCTGTCATCTCAGAACTTTCAGCAAAATAATCCGGTTGAGACCGAGAAGAAATCTCATCAATATCAGAACCCATATTAACAGCACTGACCGTCACCATATCAAATAAAGTAACATCGACAGCAGCCCCGGTGCTATGGGGTGGAGGGGTAGCCGGATCACGACTAGGAATAGCCCAAAATTTATAAACTTCCTGCCACAACTGTTGTCGCTGTTGTTCCGATAGCAATTCTAAGGTTAATCCTGTAGCTTTAAGTTGTTGTTGAAAAGCATAATCAACCATAAACTGTTGTACTTCAATAGGTCGATAAGCATCAAAAACCAAAATCCGCAAATGTGGATATTCAGCTTGTAAATATTGATGAGCGTTAATTAAGCGATCGCCAACCTTCTCTCGCAGGTAATAGGGGGAACTAACGGGAGAGAGTTGATAAGGCGCACCCAATTTTTGATAGGGGTGAGGAGACTCGAAAATAAACATTTCCGAGGGAATGGGAGTCAACAATTCCCCACAATCTTGAATCGGAATTTTTTGATAAGGTTTTTCAGTAGATGTCATAGACTAATGTACCAAAAAAATCAGCCCCCCCATATACCCCGTTTATCTAAACATCATCAACCCTAACAGAGAGTTTCCGAGTCATGATTGGGGTAGTGGCTAACACCTTCCTAGCCAGCATATAGTGGGAAGGTATTAGCCACCGAAAAATCAGTGCCGATTTTTACTTATGGGTGGACTGAGAATAAACTAGGGTCCGACATTCAACATAGCAGTTAAATATAAGAAACTTATAAAGTCAGGGGTGAATTAGTCAAATTTATTTCAGCAGGTCTGCGCGACAAAAAAAACTCAGCCCCCCATATACCCTATCTATGTAAACAGCATTAGCCCTCGGAGAGAGTTTCCGAGTTGTGATAGGGGTAAGTGGCTAATACCTTCCTAGCCAGCATATAGTGGGAAGGTATTAGCCACCGAAAAATCACAAGTGATTTTACTTATGGGTGGACTGAGAATAAATCAGGGTCTGAAATTAACTGTAGCAGTTAAATATAAGAAACTTATAAAGTCAGGGGTGAATTAGTCAAATTTATT